>QMZG01000083.1 GCA_003663045.1 Candidatus Altarchaeales archaeon | reverse complement strand
TAAGAGGAAATTTAATAGGTGGTACGAAGTAATATCCTATAGTGATGAATCAACCTGTCTGCAGGTTACTGAAAGTTAAAATGATTATAATGAAATTTGGCGGGACATCCGTTGGTTCCGCAAAAGAGATTTTGAGGGTGACAGATTTAATTGCAGGTGAATCCAGAAAAAAAGTGGTGGTAGTTTCTGCCATGGCCGGTATTACAGATAGACTTGAAGAAATCGCAAAAAATATTATCAATTTACCGGCAACAGTGGTGGAAAAGGAGGTAGAGAAATCCTACAGAGAAATTCTTTCCTTTCACGTATCAACCGCAAAGAAGGCAATAAAGGATAAAAAGATTCAAAAGGAGGTGGTAAAGGAAATTACTGAACTTGCAAATGAATTGAGGATCACCCTTCTGGGAATAGGTTATCTTGAAGATCTATCTCCCAAGTCATTGGACTACATTCTTTCATTTGGTGAACGTCTCTCAGTTTTGATTCTTACAGGGGCTTTAAAATCCAGGGGGATTAATGCAAAATCATTGACTGGATATGAGGCAGGAATTATAACAAACTCTCGTTTTGGATCTGCGAGGCCCATATTCAAAAAGATTGATAAGAGTATAAAGAAAAAATTAAATCCATTATTGGATAAAGGAATCTTGCCAGTAGTGACAGGTTTTATTGCGGCGGATGAAGATGCCAGAATCACTACCCTTGGAAGGGGTGGTTCTGACTTCACAGCATCACTTCTTGCTCGCTACCTGGAAGCGGAGGAGGTTCAGATATGGACAGATGTGGATGGAATTCTAAGCACCGATCCAAGGATAGTTCCCAATACGAGTTTAATTTCTACGATTTCATATGTAGAGGCCATGGATCTGGCATATTTTGGTGCAAAGGTAATCCATCCAATGATGATTGAGCCCGCAATGGATGCAAACATCCCCGTAAGAATAAAGAATACCTTTAATCCTAAGAGTGAAGGGACGCTAATCGTTAGAGAACAGAAAGAGGTAGAAGGGATTATAAAGGCTGTAACTATGACAAGGGATGTAGTGATCGTAAATCTTAAAGGGGTGGGGATGGCAGAGACCCCCAATATAGCTGCTAGCGTCTTTACTCTGCTGGGGGATCATAATATAAATATCATTATGATATCTGGATCTTCAGAATCCAATCTCTCCTTTGTGATTAAAAAATCTGATCTGGCCAATACCGTTAATCTCTTGAATACGGGATTCATGGCCAATTGCATAAGAAATTTAGAATTGATAGAGGATTCTTGTATAATAACGATAGTGGGGGCTGGAATGCGGGGAACTAAGGGCATTGCTGCGAAAATATTTCAAACTATAGCGGATGAGGATGTAAATATTATCATGATCGCTCAGGGTTCTTCCGAGGTGAATATATCCCTTATGGTTAAAGAAAGTGATGGAGAGAAGGTGTTAAAGGCATTACATAAAAGATTTATCGAGAAATGAGATAAAAGATGAAAACTTCACTTATTCAAAAAGCTATTAATGTCTTAGAAGATGCTCATTTTCGGGTTTCAGACTGCAGCATTGTAAGGAGTTGCTTTGACATACTGGCAAGGAGAGATGACACAATATTGTTGATAAAAATACTCCCGAATATTGAAGGCTTAAATCATAAATCGGCTCTCGAATTGAAAAATGTGGCAGTAGTCATGTCTGGAATTCCCCTAATTATTGGGGATCATACGAAGAATTCAATACTTTCTCCAGATGTGATCTATACCAGATATGATATCCATGTGGTTAATATCGATGCCTTTGCGGGAATACTTAGTGGGAGAATACCATCCATCTATTCTATTCGTGGGAATTATTGCATGAGAATTGATTCTAGACTACTCTCAAATATAAGAAAGAAATTGAATATGACCCAGGAAGAACTTGCATATCAACTGGGTGTTTCGAAGCAAAGCATTTACCGTTATGAATCCTCTGGAAGGATCTCTTTAAATATTGCAGAAAAATTAATGGAATTTCTGAAGGAGGACATCATGGTTCCAAGTGATATATTCACCCTTGAGATCAACTGCCTTGAAAATGAGATCTCCACCTTTATGACAGACCTGAAGAGAATGGTTTTGCGAGAATTCAAAAATATTGGCTTAGACACATCTCTTACCAACGCGCCATTTGACATTTTAGCTAGGGAAAGGGAACATCATGAGAAAATTTTAACTATCGTTAGCGATGATCGTGAAGGCCTGAAAAGAAAGGTTGAAATAATCAAGGACATCTCGGAGATTACTGGATGCTACAAGGTCTGCATAAGTAACAGAGCACGGGATCTGGATGTATTGGTTATTAGGCCTAAGGAATTGAGTGAGATTAAAGAGGTGAGTGAGTTTATGGAGTTGTTGGTTGATTGATGTAAATCCTGACTAAGAAGCACCTCTGTAGCACCAATCTTTGATATGCTTGAGTTTGACAACTTATCTTGAGGCAATGAGATAGTGGAACAAGGTTTTAGATCCTTGAAGTCGGATATGGAGATCGCCCCAGTATACCACTCAAAGGATAAGAGAATAGAGACTCACACAGTTTTGGTTATATCTGGTTATCTCTTGCTCTCTTTACTGCGGGCTGTTTTGAATGGTTAGTGACTTTTAATTAGATGTTAGTTTTTATATCTATCTCTTCTTTTTGAATCCGAATCCCCTTAACTCCAGGGCTATTGCCTGTTTCTGTGCACGCTCTAAGGATATAGTGAGGAGTGGTATTAAAAGGGCAATATAACCTAAAATTCTCCTCCTGATGCCCACATCCTGAATTGAAAACCCCCTGGCTTTCTGAGCATCGAGGATTCTCTCGAGGTCATTGAAGATTAAAGCAATTGAACGGTTTATAAAGACAAGGAGAAAGGTAACGCTTGCTGGAATCCGAAATTTTGAGATCCTCTGCATTAATCTCAATGGGCTGGTCGTCATAATAAATATGATGGATGAGGATAGAAGGCAGAATAGTCTTAGAGCTATCTTAATGCCAATCACAAAGCCATCTATTGAAACCCTGGGATTAAAGAAGAACAGGCCTGGGTTTTCTCCAGCGAATGACCAGTGAAAAAACACCTGAAAGATAACTATAAACGGAAAGACGAAGAGGAAGAAGAATCTCGTCTGTCGTAGGAATCTCTCTGTAAGACCCGAGTATATAACTATGATGAAGATGATAGCGCTTAGTAGAACCAGAAATGATAGCTCTGAATATAGCGTCAGGATCCAGAATGCTATCACGAGGAATACCTTAATTAAAGGATCTATACTATAAAAAATTCCCCTTCCCTCTCTATACTCAAAGATGTTTTTCATTCCTCGCTTATCTTGCCATCAGCAATGATGAATCTCCTATCGGTAAGTGATTTATAGTAATCTGGATAATGGGATATAACGATGATGGTTTTACCGCTTTTCTTTATAGCCCTTAAATATTCAATGAGGTGCTTCTTTGCCTCGAAGTCCAGGTATGTCATTGGCTCATCGAGGATGATGATATCTGGTTCAGAAACTAGTACAGATGCCAAGGCTATCCTCTGCTTCTCGCCGGTTGAGAAGGCATGTGGACTTCTGTCGCGATATTCTTTTAGGTTAAAGAGTTCTAGAGTCTTATTTAGGTTATCCTCATTTAAGCCAAGTGAATCCAGAGTGAACCTTATTTCATCCTCGACGGAATTTCTGAAGATCTGATGCTCGGGGTTCTGGAATATAAAACCAATTAGCTTTGCAATTTCTCTCTGAGAATAATACTCTATGCTTTTTCCATTGATAATAATCCTGCCTTTCTGTACTTTAAGAAGTTTGTTTAAATGCTTGACAAGGGTGGTCTTTCCGCTGCCATTCTTTCCAAGAATTAATATGAATTCCCCATTTCCAATATCAGCACTGATCTTTTTAAGTACGGGTCTCTCAACCTTATAACTGAGATCCCTTATGATTATCTGCAGATCATTACTTGTTGAAATTTTGTGGTTATCCCAGTTATAGTTTATCGGTTCAATTCCTAAATCTGAGATATGGGCCTTTTCGAGGAAGCCTCTATCTCTCGTATCCTCCACAATCCTTCCATCCCGAATAACTAAAAATCGAGAGCAATACCTCGCAAAGTGTGTGTTATGTGTAATTAGAATTATGGTCTTCCCGTGAGCATTGAGATGTCTTAGAATCCCCAGAAGATGCTCCCTTTCCTCTGAATCGAGTTGTGATGTCGGTTCATCCAGGATCAGAATATCCGGATCTGTAACCAGGATGGAAGCTATAATAACCCTCTGTTTCTCGCCCTCAGATAACTCAAGTGGATTTCGCTTTACTAAGGGATAGAGTTTCATCTCCTTTGAGATCTCTTCCATCTTTTTAGATGAAATGCCAAAATTCTCTATCTGAAATCTGATTTCATCCTCAACTCTTGGAAAGAAAAGCTGAGATTCGTAATCCTGCATCAGAATTCCAACATCTGAGATGATATCGTGAATTTCATTCTCTCTTGTGTCCTTGCCATTGATCAGAACCCTGCCCTCAAACCTCCCCTGAAAGAAGTGTGGAATGATTCCAGTCATACAAAGTGCTAGAGTTGTTTTTCCGCAACCATTTGGACCGAGAATTGCCACAAATTCTCCTTGTTTTATCCTCAGATTTACATTCTTTAACACTGACCTTTTTGCCCCGAGAAAAGAGAAGGAGAGATTCTCAATTTCTATAACCATTATTAACCACGATAGATCAACCACCTGATTCTTGGATTTGAATCTACTGCAATTACGAGTGGAACCGTTATAAGTGTTGATATGAATGCCACTATTAACCTCTCCCAGGCTGCCATGATGGCAAAGGGGATATAGAGATCGGCAACCTGATTTGGTGTTAATCCAAGAATAGAATAACCATATAATCCAAACAGGAGATTGCCCATCATTGCATCTATCTCTAAGCCAATGAAGGATACCAGGAATACTGTGAAGAATAGGTATTTTTTGTTAATCTCTTTCTTAAAGGTTTTCTTGACCAGAGAGATTGCTGGGAAGATCAATATCACTGCAAGGTATTTGTCCCAGAGCGCCCATATTGGAACATACACATCTCCCGGAGCGATGAAGAATAACCCCAGGAGGGTGATCGCTAAGATTATAATCTCGTACCTTCTGTACATCATTAGGGCTATAGAAATTGCGCCCGATGCCATCGTGAGGAATCCCGCATGGAGGAATAGTGTGCTTGGTCTGTATAGATTATACACTAAGGAACCAACTGTAACACCGATCCCGCCCAAAAATCCCGTTGAAGCAACAATTGCTGCAATTGTTTCCATAACTGCACTGAGGTTTACATAACCAATTGAGGGTAAAGGAAAAATGTTCAGGATTAGGGTAAGTGCAGCAAAGACACCCATGGTAGTGAGCTTAAGGGTCTCGGGAATTTTCATCTTCTATTTATTTAGTGTAGTTAATAACACGGGAATGTTATTAATTACATTTAAACTTAATAAATAAAATAAAACAACCTTCAGAAAGGTTGATCATGTGGCGGAGCAAAGCTCCGACACACGCCAGACCGAAGGTCTGTCGTGTCGCAATGGGTATTTGTGGG
>QMZG01000082.1 GCA_003663045.1 Candidatus Altarchaeales archaeon | reverse complement strand
TCATGGGTTGCGGCAGTTGCAATCATCATTGGGTCAATAAATGCTATAGCACAGACAGATATAAAGAGAATGCTGGCATATTCCAGTGTGAGTCAGATAGGATATATTGTCCTGGGAATTGGGCTTGCTAATAATCCCGGATTAATTGGCGGAATTCTTCACATACTGAATCATGCATTCATGAAAGGTTGTTTATTCCTGGCTGTTGGCGCAATTATCTATAAAACTGGTATAAGGAATATCAATGAATTCCAAGGGTTGGGAAGAAAGATGCCCTACACAATGCTCGCATTTTCTATAGCCGCACTCTCCATGATAGGTATCCCTCCACTGTGTGGATTCTTCAGTAAATGGTATCTTGCCCTTGGCTCTGTAGAATCTGGAAAATGGATATTTGCTCTAGTAATCTTGTTGAGCAGTTTATTGAATGCAGGATATTTCCTTAGAGTCTTGGAAAAGGCATGGTTTGGCAAATCCATTCACGAGGAGGTAGATGAAGTTCCAGGGAGTATGCTAATTCCAACCCTGATCTTAGCTATTGGTTGTATCCTACTTGGTATATTCGTAACTATACCGGTATCATTCATCAACTCTATTCTTAGTATCTCTAAATTAGGATGGACATAATCTCAATAAAACCTTTATTGGCAGTATCTGTTTCATTAGTATCTTCCATGCTGATATTAGTATTCAGAAGACATAAAAATATTAGAGAATCATGGACAATCCTTGCATCTTTTATAAAATTTCTCATAGTCGCTTCCATGATTCCCGCAATTCTGAGGGGTGACACTATTGTTTATACAGTAATCTCAATCCTGCCAGAGATTCCCTTTAAATTTAGGGTGGATGCATTTGGTCTATTCTTTGGTCTTTTGGCATCCTTCTTATGGATTCTAACCTCATTCTATTCCATAGGCTATATGAGATCACTAAAAGAGCATTCTCAGACTAGATACTTTGCATGCTTTGCAGTTGCACTCTCTGCCACAATGGGAATCGCATTCGCAGCAAATCTCCTTACACTCTTTGTGTTCTATGAGATATTAACCATTAGCGTCTACCCTCTTGTAATTCATAAAGAAACTCCAGAAGCAAGAAGTGCAGGTATAAAGTATCTGGTCTACACTCTAAGTGGTGGTGTCGTTCTTTTATTCGCAATTATCATAAGTTATTCTTTTGCTGGAACTCTAACCTTTTCAGATCACGGCTTTTTAGCTGGATGTGCATCAAGGGAGATTTTGCAGATGTTATTCATACTCTTTATAATCGGCTTCGGTGTGAAATCTGCCATTATGCCCCTGCATTCTTGGCTACCAACTGCTATGATAGCACCAACTCCCGTATCTGCCCTACTGCATGCTGTAGCGGTTGTTAAAGCGGGGGTTTTTGGTGTTGTAAGGGTAATCTACTTTGTATTTGGTGTGGATTTAGTGTCTGAATTGGGTTTGGGAATTCCATTGGCATACTTTGTCTCCTTTACCATAATTCTTGCATCTATGTTCGCATTAGTTCAAGATAACCTGAAGAGGAGACTGGCATATTCCACAATCAGTCAACTCTCGTATATTATACTTGGTGCTTCTTTATTAACTCCTCATGGATTAATTGGTGGAATTCTACATATAGTGAATCACGCATTCATGAAGATAACCTTGTTCTTCTGTGCTGGTGCCATATATGTTGTAACAAGAAAAGAGAACATAAGTGAGATGAACGGCATAGGGAGGAGGATGCCAATAACCATGCTAATGTTTTTCATAGCTGTACTTGGAATGTGTGGATTCCCCCCAGTCTGCGGGTTCATCAGTAAATGGTATCTGTTACTTGGATCTGTTGAGGCTGACCAGCTACCCATTGTTGTTATACTCCTTACAAGTTCACTGTTAAATGTTGCCTATTTCTTTCCAATAGTATTCGTGGCATTTTTTAAGAAGCCAGAAAAAGAGTCAGAATCCAAGGAAGCACCAATATTCATCCTCTTACCATTAACTCTGACGGCAATAATTTCCCTAATATTGGGAATCTGGCCCGATGCACCCTATTCATTCTTCCAGATAGCCAATATCGTTTTTCAGAATGTAACTGGAGGTGTGATATGATGAAACACGATACCCTAAAAAATGTATTTATCATCAGCCTTATATTATGCATAATGGTAGGTTTCTTTATCCATCCAGAGCATACTGTCTTCTGGTGGGAAGAAATACCTGGGTTTTACGCGATATATGGACTTATTGGGTGTATTCTGATTGTTATCATATCTAAGGAATTGGGCTACCACCTGCTGCAGAGGGAGGAGGATTACTATGAACACGATTAACATGCTACATCCAGCAATGATATTTATTATTGGAGCGTTTTTGATCCCGATCCTTAAAGGTAGATTGAGAAAAATATTTTTAGTTCTGTCCCCCATATTAGCATTTATAACCCTTTTATGTATGCCTCATGGTACCTATTTAGCCTATAAATTCTTGGGTTATGAACTTGTTTTTGGTAGGGTTGATACCCTGAGTTTATGCTTCGCGTATGTATTTGTGATAATGTCCTTTTTGGGGATTCTTTATGCTTTACATTTAAAGGATAGTGGGCAGTATATGGCTGCATTCCTCTATATCGGAGGTGCCCTGGGTGTTGTCTTTGCTGGCGATCTCCTCTCTCTATTCATCTTCTGGGAGATTATGGCCTTCTCCTCGGTTTTTCTTATCTGCTATCAAAAGGATAAGAGGTCATTAGATGCAGGATTTAGATATATCTTGGTGCACGCATTTGGTAGCTCTTGTCTGTTGGCGGGTATCGTGCTACACATAGGGGATACCTACTCCCTTACATTTGAACTTCTTGGTCTTAATAGTCTGGGGTCTTTATTGATACTTATTGGTTTCCTGTTGAACGCTGCTGTTCCTCCATTACATGCTTGGTTGTCCGATGCGTACCCGAAGGCAACGATTGTCGGTGCTGTTTTTCTAAGTGCCTTTACAACCAAAACGGCAGTATATGCATTACTAAGAGCATTCTCCGGGACCGATATTCTCATCTGGTTGGGGGCGATTATGGCCCTCTACGGGGTTGTTTTCGCCGTGCTTGAAAATGATATACGGGGGATTCTTGCTTATCATATAATCTCCCAGGTCGGATACATGGTCTGCGGTGTCGGGATAGGAACGGAGATGGCGATAAATGGTGCCACGGCCCATGCTTTCAGCCATATCCTCTATAAAGGCCTGCTGTTTATGGGTGCAGGTGCAGTAATCCATATGACTGGAAAGAGAAAACTTACTGAGCTGGGCGGTATCTATAAGTATATGCCCTTAACCTTTACTCTCTATATGATTGGTGCTTTCTCTATTTCAGCGTTCCCGCTGTTCAGTGGATTTGTGAGTAAGTCAATGGTTATCGAAGCCGCGGCCCTAGATCATAAACCTGTTATATGGCTCATGCTGACTTTAGCCTCGGTAGGGACATTTCTTCATACGGGTTTAAAACTTCCATATTTTACATTCTTTGCAAAAGATAGAGGTATAAAGGTAAAAGAGCCTCCCAAGAACATGTTATTCGCTATGGGTCTCGCGGCTTTTTTATGTATCCTTATAGGTGTCTATCCCAACCTTCTTTACAGTATACTTCCCTATCCGGTTGATTTCGCTCCTTATACCCCAATGCATATAGTGGGGACAATGCAACTCCTATTATTTACCGCCTTAGGATTTTTCCTACTAAAAAAGAAACTTGGTGGTGAACCAACAATTACCCTTGATGTAGATTGGTTCTACAGAAAATCTGCAAGATTATTCTTATGGTTCTGCAAAGAGCCAATGATGAAATTTGCAATCATAGTGGACAGGATAACGACAAGATCTGCCCATACCTTTTTGTGGTTTTGCAGGAATCCCATCGGGGCTTTAAAAATAATAAAGAATATTATTCATCTAACTTATTTGGAAAGGATAGATGCCAAATATAAAGAGGAATTAAAAACAAAGTTGGAGAAACAAAAATCAACCCATCTCGACAGACACGAGCAGATTAGCATAGGTATAGCTATACTCCTGATAGTAATAATCCTTCTGATATATTTAGTGGTTTATGTAATGGGTGTGAGAATATTTTAATATTTTTCCTTGTTTTTATGTTGGTAATCCTATTTTTATCTTTATATCCTAAGATCAAAAACAAAAACATAGACCAAAAATGAGATTATCATTACCATACGGCGAAAAGGAACTCCCCATTGACGTGCCGGATGGGAATCTCCTCGGTGTGCTTAAGCCTAAGGAATTTGAGGTGGAGGCAGAGCCGGAGGAGTTAATCAAGGATGCTCTAAGGCATCCAATAGGTACTGAAAGAATTCAAGAAATAGTAAAGAAAAAGGACAATGTGAATAGAATTGTTGTGGTAGTGGATGATCATACGAGACCCTGCCCAACCGCCAAGATTTTACCTCCACTGCTGGAGGAGTTATATTCTTCCGGTGTGGAAGATGAGGACATCACGATAATTTTTGCGACGGGAACCCATAGAACGGTAACTGAGGATGAAGCTGGGCGATTGTTAGGGAAGGAAATTGCCTCAAGAATTTATCACATAAGTAATGACTGCAGGGGGGACGACTTTGTCTATATCGGAACTACATCAAAGGGAACAAAGGTAAAGATTAAGAAGGTATTTCATGAAGCAGATGTAAAAATCCTCACTGGAGATGTCGAAATTCACTACTTCGCAGGCTATGGGGGGGGTAGAAAGAGTATCCTTCCCGGGATATCAAGTTACGAAACAATCCAGCAGAATTACAAGAGGAATTTTTTTCATCCAAATTCTAAACCTGGGGTTTTGGATGGGAATCCCATGCATGAGAACATGACAGAGGCAGCTAAACTTGCAGGGGTTGATTTTACCATAAATGTTGTTCAAACTGAAAACGGAATAGCTGGGGCATTTGCCGGCGATTTCGATACCGTATTGAGGAAAGGCTCTAAACTCGTGGATCGGATCTACAAGATAAATACAAAGGAAAAAGCAGACATAGTGGTTACGGCTGCAAATGGTGCACCACATGATATAGATTTGTATCAGGCATATAAGGCTTTACACTTAGCACTGAATGTTGTTAAAGAAAATGGTGCAATTATCTTGGTTGCCGAATGCAATGAGGGTGTAGGGAATGGTATAGGGCATCAGAACTATTATAAATGGATGAAAAAATACAGAACCAAAGAGGAAATGCAAAAAGAACTGAAAAAAGAATTCATAATTGGTGGACATAAAGCCTACTATCATCTAAAGGCATTGGAAAAGGTTAACCTGTTTCTTGTTTCAGAAATGCCAAGAGAGGAGGTCGAGGGGGTATTTAGATTAAGATATAGTGAAACACCAAATAAGGCATTAAAAGAAGCATTTGGAATCACTGGAGAGAATGCGAAGATATTGGTTATCCCTCAAGGGATTACTACCCTGAGTTGGGTTTAAATAGAAGATGTTATAATGCGACACGAAAATTGAGGCTTTTATCCCCATATTTCAGACAAAATCACCAAAAATGCTCAAAATGGCAAATCTGAACCCTTTCTTGGGGTATTCTTTGAGGTTTTCTTTTCTTCAAGAACGCATTTCTTTCCTTCTTTTACATCCCATGGAGAACATCTCAGATTCCCTC
>QMZG01000081.1 GCA_003663045.1 Candidatus Altarchaeales archaeon | reverse complement strand
GCTGTAACCCCGGGGATATTGCATCCAAAGGAGAGTATAGTGGGAACGATGGCGAAACCGTGCAGGCCTATTCTATGTAGGATATTGTCTACTAAGACGGCAAGCCTTGGAAGATAACCTATATCCTCCAATAAAGCAACGGATAGGTAGAGGGGTATTATAGCCCACAGTACAACCCCAAAGGGGACAAATAGACCTGTGGTTAAGACACCGAATGCCTCAAAGCAATTATCGGCTCCGGGAGTTCCCACTAGTAGGGCATAGAGCCACGAGGGTTCTTTCGGGAATATATCCTGAATCCATGGCAGATAGTGTTCATCAAACAGGGGAACCATAAATCCATCTGTAAAGAATCCAGCAAATGTTGAAAAGAACATCCAGACAGAAAAGAGAATTCCCAAGGCAATAGGTATACCCGTCAGGGATCTTATGGTTAGATCGCCTATAGCATCCTTCAAACTGAGTCTCCTTGGCTTGAGCGTGACTACCTCTTCAGCCAGTTTATCCAGGTAATCCCATCTCTCCTCGGGTGTTAATTTCAATTTATCCATCTTTATCTTTTACGACCTCCTCATCTTTTATCCTCCTCAAGATTTCACGGAGGTGTTCGTTCATAGACTTTTTTTCCTTGGTCATTATAACCTTTTTGATCCTCTCCATGTCTGCCAACTCCTTGATCCCCTCCCCGGAGATAGCAACCGTGGGAATTACCGGGATTCCCAGAATCTCCCTCAACTTTTTTAGGTCTATCTCGATTCCCTTACCAACTGCTATGTCCCACATATTCAGATCAATGATCAATGGGTAATTGAATTTTTCCATTATCTCAAATGCCAAATAAAGACCCCTCTCCAGTTTTGTAGCATCTATCACATCTATGATGAGATCCGGTTTCTCCTCTTTTAGCATCCTCAGGGCTATTTCTTCAGCCACATCCTTTGGTTCTAAGGAGAAGGTTCCGGGAACATCTATCACCTCTACCTCTTCACCCCCTATCTTCGTATAACCCTTTGTATAATCCACGGTGGTTCCCGGATAATTTGAAACTACAACATTCGCCCCGGTAAGCCTCGAGAATACAACGCTCTTTCCAACATTTGGATTCCCCATCAAAAGTATCTTGAACATTTTACACCTCAACTACGATCTGCTTTGCCATCTCCTGGCTCAGGGACGTCTGGGCATTCTCTACCTCTATCGCAACAGGGCCTTTTAAAGGTTGCTTTGCAAGCATCTTTACCTCCTTTCCGATTCTTATGTTCATACCCATGAGCCTTCCCCTTATCTCGGCAGTTTTTATCTCAACTATCCTGCCCTTCTCTCCATATCTCATCTGATTCAATATTTTTTTCATCTTTTAATCCAATTGGACATAGATCTTTTGGGCCATTCCCATCCCTATGGCTATGGAATTTCTCTCAACCTCAATAACTACAGGACCTCCAGATGATGCAGATTTTATTACCCTTATCATTGAGCCCTCTTTTATACCCATCATGGCCAGTTTTTGATGGATCCCCCATCCCCCAACGACCCTTCTTATTCTTCCAGTGTCACCCAGTGAAAGGTCGCTCAACCTCACCTCGCTCATTTCCCCTTCAATGTTAGGATAACCTAACTATGGTATTTAGTCGTTAGGTTTATAAATAATACCATCTAAAGAAATTAGGTTATAAATCCCAAGTCGAAAGATTTTAG
Organism: Candidatus Altarchaeales archaeon; assembly: GCA_003663045.1. Lineage (GTDB taxonomy): Archaea > Altiarchaeota > Altiarchaeia > IMC4 > QMZM01 > QMZG01. The sequence continues at coordinate 3,963 of QMZG01000081.1, read as the reverse complement.
AAAATTTATGAAAACCTAATCTTTATCCCTGTAATCACAGATATATTCTCCCGTCCTGCAGAATTCCTTGAAATGCTCGAGCCATTTTGGGTATATGGGGGCACTTTCGACAAACCTAACAAACTTTGTTAACTGCTCAATGGTCTCCGGGCTTATCTCGTGTTCGATCTTACACGCATCCCTTTCAGCAGTTTTATCGGAGACCATGATGATCCTCAGGAGTTTTCTTATGGTGTCATGCCTCGTCTTCACCGACCTGGCTATTCGCTCACCCCTTGGTGTTAACGTGACCCCACTGTACCTCTCATAGTTAACCAGATCCATATCATCTAACTTCTTCAGCATCTCCGTAACGCTGGGTGATCTTATATTCAATTCCATGGATATATCCTTCGTCCTTGCATAACCCTTCCTCAGAATGATATTGTATATCGCCTCCAGATAATCCTCAACGCTTTTCGAATACATTTTAGGTTTACCTAAAATAATAAGTAAAACAGGTATAAAAAAGGAAATTTTCGTAAAACATAAAACATATATGCTTTTAAGCGTCCAAATCCCTAAATAATTACATAGAGAAGAGGGTGATAAATTTGAGTGACATTAGAGTTGCTTTGGTTGGCGTTGGGAACTGCGCGTCATCTCTCGTACAGGGGGTTGAATATTATCGTGATGTAGATGAAAGTTCTCCCGTGGTGTCCGGTCTGATGCATAATATCATCGGTGGTTATAAAATTTCTGATATAAAATTTGTTGCTGCATTTGACATAGATAAGAGAAAGGTTGGTTATGACTTGGGAAAGGCTATCTTTTCAGAACCAAATTGCACTAAAAAATTCCAGGATGTTCCAGAATTGGGGGTGGATGTTCAAAAAGGCCCGGTTTTGGATGGCGTCGCCGAAACGACTATGGATGCATTCTTGGTGGATGGAAAACAAAAACCTGTCGATGTAGCAGAAATTCTAAGAGAGACTAAGGCGGAGATTTTAATAAATTACCTACCAGTTGGTTCGGAACGGGCAACCAGATATTATGTAGATGCCTGTCTGGAATCCGGTGTGGCGCTTATTAATGCCATTCCTGTGTTCATTGCCTCGGATTCAGAATGGATTAAAAAATTTGAGGAGAAAAACCTTCCAGTAATAGGGGATGACGTGAAATCACAGGTCGGTGCGACGATAGTTCATAGAACCTTGGCAAAATTATTTGTGGACAGGGGTGTCAAGTTAGACAGAAGCTACCAGTTGAATGTTGGTGGCAACACAGATTTCCTGAACATGCTGAAGAGAGAGAGATTGAAATCCAAGAAGATCTCTAAGACCGAATCTGTACAATCTCAACTGCGAAATAGGCTTTCAGACTATAACATTCATATCGGCCCCTCAGACCACATTCCCTGGTTGGAGGACAATAAGGTCTGTTTCATCCGGATGGAGGGCAGAAAATTTGGGGATGTTCCATTAACCCTAGAATTAAGATTGAGTGTTGAGGATTCTCCAAATTCTGCCGGAATAATGGTCGACGCGATAAGATGCTGTAAACTGGCTTTAGATAGAAAGATATCTGGTGTACTAACCAGCCCCTCCGCGTATTTCATGAAGCATCCACCCGAGCAATATAGGGATTCCACAGCAAAGGAAATGGTGGAAGAATTTATCAGAGGGGAAAGGGAGAGGTAATTTATTGATTAAATTTATTGATTACTTTCATATAAATTATTGTAAGATTGTAAGGAGGTGATCTCGATGTTTCCGTGGAGAAGAAGATGGAGTTGGGATGAGTTTTTTAGGGATTTAGATGAGGAATTTAAGGAAATGGAAGAGAATATTGCCAGAATATTTGATGAGGCGAAGAGGATGTCACTCAAAGAGCCAGAGAAAGGAGGACCCTATGTCTATGGTTTTTCTATGAGAATAGGACCAGAGGGAAAACCAAAGATAGAAGAATTTGGTAACATTCCAGGCATAGTTTCTGGAAGGATGGAAATCCCTCGTGGGAGAGAACCACTGACGGATATCATTGAAGGGGATAAGGAAATTTCTGTGATAGTGGAACTTCCTGGAGTAGAGAAGGAGGATATAGATCTGAATATCGGTGTAGATTCTTTAGAGATAGATGTCGACACACCAAAGAGAAAATACCATAAGAGATTATCTCTCCCTTGTGAAGTCAAACCAGAAAAAGCCAGGGCGACATACAAGAACGGTGTCTTGGAGGTTAAGATAGAGCGAGTAAAGGAGAGAAAGAAAAAGGAATGGGCTAGGATAAAGGTCGAATGAGAAAACTATCTCATTACAAACTTGCAAGGATGTAGCTGAACCTTCGGTTGCTAAATAAATCGCTTAAATTTATTGGTCGAATGTACTTAGGGTTTCGGAGTTCTCTGATTTGGAGACCGAGCTTGGGCAATCAACCATGGGTGATTGGTTAGTGTGAAATATCCACCATTTATGGCGTGTTTGTTTATTTCAAAGATTCCCTGATCCTCCCATCTGGGAGCATGTTATCCGGATGTGGTATTCCCTCCTCCTCCATTTTATACCTGACACAATTCATATAGTTACCTTTGCAGTACTCTCTCACCCACCTCCATTCCAGTTTACCCTCTTCGCAAAATCTCTTTATTGGACAAACAGCATACCATTTACAGACCCTGGACATTCTTACTCCTCATCAAATTTTTTTAGTCCATCAACCACAAAACAAACATTATAGATTACGTCAATCCCATTCTCCTTACACAGGCTTATTGCTCTCTCCGACTCTGAACCGGGCTGCATCCATATCCTCCCAATCCCGAGCTCCCTGCATTGTTCGACTATATGCTCAGTAACTGAGGGTGGGACAACAGTTATCACCACATCCATCTTTCCTGATTTCAACACGGATCTCAGGTTGGGGTAACATATGTCCCCATTAATTTTGGTATATTTCGGATTTATGGGGTAAACATTAAATCCGGCGGATTTTAAACTTTTATATATCTTATAACCCCATTTTCTGGGATTACCCGAAACACCAATAATCGCAATTTTATTTTCCCTCTTCAGAAATTTTTCTAACAGTTTTGCTTCCATAATCATCTACCGAAGATCCTGTCGAAGAACGATTTTCTCAATCCGAGCTCTTTTTCGATCCCCCTTCTCAGTGAATTCTCGCCCGGGGTTCCAACGATCCTTTTTGTTTCATCTCCACTTTCGTTCAGTATCAAAATCGTTGGTGTTGCCATTATGTTGAATTTAGAGGACAGCTCCTTACCCCTCTTCGTCTTTATTCTTATTTTCTCAAAGGTTACTCCATAACTGGAATACTCCGGTACGATCCTCTTCACGATGCGCTCTGCACTTGGACAGTGTGAACAGTGTGATGAAACAAATAGAAGAATTTTCATTTTAAAATTCCCTTCGGGAATTTTAAAGCCACAAAATTTTCCGACGGCGAAGGAAAATTTTCTTGTTTCAAAGCATTGACCTTTGATTCAATCGATGATTCTTTATCCCTTCTGTCATCTATCTTTATCTCAGTGACAAGCCTTTTTACTCCCAATCTGAATACGGCCTCATGTGCTCTTTCCACGGCGTTAAATATCTCCTCTAAGTTTTTAGCCTCTATTATGGTTCCCATCGCCTCTGGCTTGATTTTAATTCTTCCTTCTTTTTCTAACTCTTTTAATTCCTTTAATGCTGCCCTTACATACCCGGAGACCGATGTGGTCTCTGTTCCCAATGGGATTACGCTAAATTCCGCGATAATCATCTTTATAGCCTTTTCGTTAAGCTTGAATGATAGCTGAGTTATCCTCCCAAAAGGCTATCATCCAAAATCCTCCATATTTAGCTTTGATATTAACTTGATTATGGGAGGAATTAATTTCAATGAAATTTAAGTGTCATCGAGTCCCCGTAGAGGACGAAGATGGCACCCGCATGTCAACTGGGCGTGACAGTTGATGCTAAATTCCGC
>QMZG01000080.1 GCA_003663045.1 Candidatus Altarchaeales archaeon | reverse complement strand
TCAGTGGTTGTATTACCGAAAAACCCGAAACCGTAACCAAGATCAGATACGTCTGCTATGATGGAAGCATCGTATCTGACAGCAGAGACTGCCCAAGAGAGGAAGTCGAGAAAATTTTCATTGACAGATATGTATGCTGGAATGGGGATATTGTAAATAATTCTGAAGAATGTCCTATTCTTATTACTACCACTTTAACAACAACTACAACAAGCATATCAACATCATCAACAACAACCACAACAACAGGCATATCAACAATACCAACCACAACGATATCAACCACAACGACTATAGACTACTGTCGGGAACTTGGTTGTCCTCCAGGAACGAAATTTGTAGCAAGCTCTAAGAGCAGTAAATATCACTATTGTGATTGCAAGTGGGCAAGAAAAATCAATCCCGAGAATCTTGTATGTTATGACAGCGTTGAAGAAGCGCAGGACGATGGTAAAGAGCCTTGTAGGGTTTGCAAGCCACCAAGTTAATTTATTAGGCTATTGATATTCTTTCTATATAAGATACTAATCCTTTTTATGATCTCAACCTCCTCATATGCTCTTTACTCCTTTCAATATGCTCCTTTGAGGCAATGTCATTTCTATACCACAGCGCTCCTCCTTTAATTTCTTTAATCCCTTTCAGTGAAATCTCTCTGGCTTCTTCAATATCCTCTGCAATTCCCACACAGGCTACCGTTCTTGAACTAATGGCGTAGGTCTTTCCGTCATCACCCAGTTTCATAGAACCTGGATAAATTCTCAGATTATCCTCATATTCCCTGCATAATTTATATGCATTACTCAGATTCACTGCCGTATCAATCTCATTTTCATTTACCCTCTCCGGAAACCTGTCGGAAAAGCCGCCATAACACGGCGGAACCTTATATGTAATAACAGTGGCTTTCTTCTCAATCCTCACTTTTTTCAAAGTACCATGAATCATGTCAAAGCATACGTCGATAAAATCATCCTTGATTATTGGCATCAAATTCAAAATCTCCGGATCCCCCCCTCTGCTATTAATCTCCAGAATCTTCGGTCCAGTGGAGGAATGAATAAATGCCACATAGAATGGAATTCCCCTAAGCCCAGAATTTTCATTACCATTTTTCAATTCCCTAAATATTTTATTCACGATCTCGATTTCCCTCTCTTTATCCTCTGGTGTCATAAAGGGTAAAAAATCACCGACATCTTTATAAGATCCCATACCGCCGGTATTTGGACCTTCATCATTATCAAAGGCTCTCTTGTAATCTCTGGTCTCTGGCAATACTGCCAGGGATTTACCATCGCAGAATGCCTGAAAACTCGACTCCTCACCATCGATCTTTTCCTCAACGATTACGGAATCATTTTCATAAATAGAAAGAAAATGCTCAAACAATTTTTCCCTTGTATTAAAATGATCACCCCATACACCAACCCCCTTACCATATCCAGGGCGGTCTGGCTTTACCGCTACTTTATTTTCCAGATGATCTAACCATTTCCAGAGCTCTTTTTTCATCTCTCCCAGATTTACATAATCCCCTTTTTTGAAAACCTTAAATCTTGGGTTTGCATCTGGAAAACATTTCTGAAGGATGCATCTCTGTCTGACCTTGCTCCCCTCTATTGCAAATTCCTTAGTCGGACAGATAATTGGTATTTCAGTTTTGCTTTCAATCAGATCTCTTATCCCATTTATGATCGGACCCTCTGGACCCACTATACCAAAGTCAATTCTATCTCTATACCTATAAGAAAAATCACAGATCTTATTAATATCCAGATCCGGAATTACTAAATGTTTGGTTGCCCTTTTCAGATTAAATGGATTTCTCTGTTTATCCGCTACATAGAGTTCAACATCATAATCATTGCTTCGAGAAAATGCATCGACCATCGAAGCAGCCCTTGAGCCATAACTAACAACTAAAATACCAACCCTCTCAACCATAATAAAAATTAGTTTTTATTCTTTATAATAGTAAATTTATCATTCAAATTCATTTATAATAAATAATGCGAAAGAAGAGCGAAAGAAGACTACCCATTTCAATGGTGGATGAATTTCGCAATTTAAGGTTTAAAAATGAAGAAAACCGTGCACAAGACCATCAAGGTTAAAATCTTTAATCCAACGCAGGTTAAAAAGCAGTTCTTGGGATTGCTCAGGGAGAACTCCACCATTCTGAATCACTATGTTTCTCGGATTGAGGAGTTAGGCACTACATCCAAGTCCAGACTGCACAAAGAAACCTATCATAAGTTAAGAAAGACATCTCCACTACCCTCTGCTATTCTGCAAACTGCAAGAGACAAAGTAGTTGAGGCATATAAATCCTATCAAACTCGAAAGAAGCACAGAAGAAAGGCATCAATACCGAAGTTCAAAGATAATACCCCAGTTCGTCTGGATGAAAGAACCGTAAAGGTTGTTGAAACCGATAATAAGCTAAAGTATTTCGCTTCTGTCTCTACGCAGGAAGGAAGGATCCATGTGCCTCTGCTCGGTCAGAGATATCAGTATAAATATCTTAAGAAGGTTTTAGATGGTGAGTTCGAGTTAGGCATAGCAGAACTTCATCACATAGAGGATAACTTTTATCTCTACTTCACGATTAAGAAAGAGGTTGAGATTCCTACTCCCAACAGGTCGTTTACCCCCGTTGCTATAGACTTAGGCCTGGTAAATCTGGCGGTTTCAGTGACTCCGTCAGCTATCAGATTCTTCAACGGGAGGCGAGTACAGCACAAGAGAGAAGAATACGCAAAGGTGAGACGAAGTCTTGGAAAGAAGAAAAAACTGAAGAAGATCAGGGAAATGCAGGGAAAGGATCAGAGATATATACGGGATATAAATCATAAGATAAGCTCTGCCATAATAGAACAGGCAAGGAAGGTAGAAAATCCAGTAATAGTGCTAGAGAACCTGAAGAATATTAGGGAAAAAATAAACTTCGGTAAGAAAATGAACAGAAGACTGCACAACTGGAACTTCAGACAACTTCAGGACTTCATTCAGTACAAAGCAGAGTGGGAGGGCATTCCAGTAGTCTACTTGGATGCAAGATACACCAGCAGGACATGTCCGAAGTGTGGTGATGCTCTAAAATCAAACAGAAAGAGGGAAAAACATATCTATAAGTGCCACTACTGTGGCTATCAACTAAATGACGACCTGATAGGTGCGATCAACCTTTCAAGAAACTTCTACAACAGCATGTCTGCTGTAGAAGGGGCTGCCGTGAATCCAGCCCTTAACCAGAGCAAGTGGACAGCAACACCTCTGCATTGTGAGGTTAACCAACCAGTGCAAGACTCTGGAAGCCACCTATTCAATAGGTGGTAGTTCACAAATTTCATAAAATCCCATCTTCCCTCAAAGCACCCAAAAGTTTCAGTACAGAATAGGAGGCCCTGGTTATGCCCATGCTCCTCTTCTCGGTATCTGTACCCACTAAGTAAATCCCATCTAATGGAGATCTTACATCTGCAAATTCTGTGGTTATAGTCCAAGCTGCCTTTTCTGGGATCAGGGTCTGATAGTGAATCATCTCCACCTTATTTTCAATATGGGGCATGATTTCAAATATAGCATTCAGGGCTTTTTTCTTTTCTCTTTCTAAATTAAAATTATTGGGGAGCCTGAATGCGAAGCCCACTAATTGCTTCCCTCTTGGAGCTAAAGAAGGATCATAATTGGAAACTGGAACTACCCATGTATATGGATCAGAATCCACCCATATCTCTGAACCTTCCCTTCCGAATATGTGCTCATTTAAACCCAGCCAGATGGTAAGGGCGTTAGTCCGAGGTAATTTCCTCAGGGATTGTTTATAATTACTTGATAGATTTTCTGTCAATTTGGGAAGGTCGGATGCGAAACCGGAGTAGATCAATGTAGAGTATTCATATTCATCTTTTGTGGTTTCTATCCTCTTCTCTTCAGAATGAATCCTCAGGACTTGCTCATTGGTTTTAATTTCAATCTTATTTTTAGGCATGGAGGATAGTATCGCTGTGATCAAAGATTGAAGGCCACCCTTGGGATATACCTGGTCTAGTGCACCCTCCTTCATCAAGATGTTATAGAGTTTATCTAATACACCATTAGATCTGCTCTTGTAGTGCTCACTGTCCAGAAATCTCGCCACTGGGGTCTCATCCATGGAAGTGCCTGTCATGAAATAAGATATGCAATTTAGAAATCTTAGTGTAGATTCACTTAATCCATTCCCAACCAATTCCCCAACAGATCTCCTTGATAGGTCCTCTCCAGAATTGAAGATATAGGATATACTGAATAGGGTCTTCATTAGATAAAGACGATCCATCTGCGGGATTAGATCGAATGTAAACCAGCCCTTAAGATTCCAGGGAAAAGCCCTCACCCTGTTGTTAAGCCTCACATAATATCTACCATGAGGAATAAAATTGGGAATGACATCAAAATATCTGTGCATTAATTCTTTCAAAGGACCGTGCTCCAACCTGGTAATAATATGTGGTCCCGTATCCACCTGATATCCTTCTACCATATATGATCTACACATCCCTCCTATTTCACTTTCTCTTTCCAGAACCAGAACACTTTTCCCTTCCTTTGACAATGCTAATGCTGTCAAGAGACCACTAATTCCAGCTCCCACAACGATAACATCCCTTTGTTTCATTTTCACAATAAAAATAACATTATGGCAATAATTCCAAATATAGATTCTATTCCAATTAAAATCAAAACCAGGCCCTTTTCTGTAATCCCTCCACTGACTTTCATTATCCACTGGCAGAAGCCCACGGGGTTTTTTCTACAAACTAATTTTCCACAGTCTTGCTCCCCCCACCAGTTCCTACTCGGAAATCCATTCTTGGCTTTAATGAAGAAATCAATTGCATAGGGGATTATTACGATGACTCCTGCCATCTCAAAATTTCCAATTATCACCGAAGCCGATATCACCGCTCCAATGCTCAATGTTCCCAGATCGCCAATTAGAACCTTGGCTGGATACCAATTATAATAAAGAAAGGCCAATAAGGCTCCACACATTGATATCAGGATGATGGCAGATTCGATTCTCCCAATACCCAAAGCGATAACCCCTAAAGAGAAGCAGGCAACACTTCCCATTCCCGCTTCCAAGCCATTAAATCCAGCCAGCATATTGGTTACATTGGATGCACCCGTTATACCAATGGGTATTAGGATCAATGTATAGAGAATTCCAAAATGAACCGGCTCATTAATAAATGGGATGATCATGGTAGTCTTACCTGCTTTTACTGCTATTAGGGGGAGGGCAGCAAACAGGGGCAGAGCAGCTTTAATAGCCTGATGCATGGCAAATAGATCGTCAAATATACCAATTAGGGCCATTAGCATGATTGTAGAAAAGGCGGCGAGAATAAATCTAAGATGGAATTCTTCATTAAAGAATCCAAAGAATGTAGATAGGGCAATCGCCAGTAACACGCCAGCACTCAGACCAAAGATTACTGCAAAACCACCCATCTCGGGTATCTCCGGTTTATTTGGCTTGTTCATATCTCTTCCAATGATATTCGCCCTTTTTAACTTTGGTATTATCCAGGGTGTCAATAAAAAGGTTGTGAGAAATGAAACCAGGAATATGGAGATAAAGGCATACATTTTAGATTATATTTAGATTATTTATCTTTTTGAATCTATAATAATAACTCTAATAAAAAAGCGGCCGTAGTGTAGCCTGGTTATCACTCGAGCTTGCCAAACAAAC
>QMZG01000079.1 GCA_003663045.1 Candidatus Altarchaeales archaeon | reverse complement strand
GTAGGAAATCTGCGCCCATTTGGAAAACCACCCAGCGAGATGGATGATTACTTCATCAGAAATGGACAGAGGGAAACGGCATGTAATAATATAGTAACCTCGGTGGTATTTGATTACAGGGGTTTTGACACCCTGGGAGAGGCTACCGTTCTATTTACGGCAGTAACGGGCGTTTTTATGCTATTTACGAAACTTCAGAAAGTTTCATCATCATAACGAATTTGTGGGATTTTCAATCCCACATAATGCATTGTAAATTCCCAAAGATTAAAATTCCATAAATAAGTGTGGGTAAGCGAATGAAATGAGCGCATATGACGCAACCTTCGGTTGTGTGATAAATTACGATGCAAAGCATCGCAATTTCCCGCACCTTTGATTAAACTTTAATAAAGTTTACGAGAGAATGAAAACCGATATCCTGATTGTTGGTGGAGGCCCAGCGGGGATAATTGCTGGACAAACTGCTAAAGGTATAGATCCAGAATTGAAAATCACAATGGTTAAGGATGAGCCGGGGATTATCATCAGATGTTCTGAGCCATATGTTATCGGCGGTGAAGTCAAACTTAATGACATAATTCATTCAGATGATGAGATGATTGGATCAAAGGGAATTACAGTTTTAGTTGATAGGGTAACAGGTATTGATTATAAAAGGAAAACTGCCTGGACGAGGAATAACAGAGAGATATCATTTGATCGCTTGATCCTGGCTACTGGAGCTAAACCCTTTATACCCAGAATTCAGGGAAATAAACTGAAGAATGTCTTTACCCTAAGAAATGCCGAGGATACGAAAAATTTGAAAAGGGTCTCTGACAAGGCAGAGAATGCGGTAATTATCGGTGGGGGAGCGATTGGGGTTGAGGTTGGAAGCCTGCTCAGGAAAAAGGGTTTGAATGTCACTATAGTAGAGATAGCCTCGCAATTACTGGCTGGTGCTTATGATGAAGAATTCAGTCAAAAGGTAGAATTGGTGTTAAGGGAAAAGGGGATAAATGTACTTCTAGGAAAGGGGGTAAGTGCGATAGAGGGAGAAAAGAATGTGGAGGAGGTATCAATTGAAGGTGAAAGAATTCCAGCAGATTTTGTAGTCATCTCTGCTGGAGTGAGGGCAGATACGGAACTTGCAGAGGAAATCGGGTGCAGGATAGGGAGATTTGGAATTAAAATTGATAAATATTGTAGAACCTCTCTTAACGATGTCTATGCCTGTGGTGATTGCGCCCAGTCTTTATCATTTATTACCAAAAAGCCGGTTCCATCTCAACTTGCGACTACAGCGGTGTTAGAGGGCAAAATCGCCGGAGCAAACGCCGCCGGAGGAAGGGAGGAATTCCCCAGGATAGTAAATCCCTCGGTGACCGCATTCTTTGATTCTGCTATAGGGAGGGTTGGATTGACAGAAAAACAAGCAAGAGATGAAGGAATTCCATATGTTGTGGGATATGGAAAATCCCTGAATAAATATCCATCTCAGAGAGAGGCAGAATTCATAGAGAACAAGCTTGTGTTTGAAAAAGAAACTAAAAGATTAATTGGCGCCCAGGTCTTTGGGGGTAAGGAGGGGATAGATGAGAGGATAGACCTGCTCTCCTTAGCGATTCATAAAGGTGTGAGAATAGAGGATCTCTGTCACTTTAGCCACTGTGCCCATCCCGAATTATCCCCATTGCCATTTACAGAACCTATCGTTTTAGCTGCAGAGGATGCATTAAATAGGATTTAAAATGGATCAGATGTCAAAAATCGTAAGGACCATTGCATCTTTACTAATAGTGCCAGGGATGATATTTGGCTTATATGTAATTATGCATGGTCATCTAACCCCCGGAGGGGGCTTTCAGGGAGGGGCAGTTATAGCTACTATCTCGGCTCTCTTTATTGTAGCTTATGGTGAGAGGATTAAAGGGATATTGAACCAGGATGTTCTCTCATTAGTTGAGAGTATGGCTTTATTAGCTTTTATTTCCCTGGCTTTTCTGGGCATCTCTGTAACCTTTTTCCATAACTTCCTCGCCAACTCTGGGAAAATATTTGGAGCCTCTGTCTCTGGAGTTAATCCTGGGTATCTCAACACGGGGGGCATAATCCCCCTGATGAATCTGGTAGTTGGCTTAGAGGTTTCAGCTGCTCTATCCCTAATAGTGCTTGTGATGTACTTCAGCTCAAGAAATGAGGTGGTAAAAGATGTTACATAATATTCCATTCATTGCGGTTATAGTTTTAATAGCCATTGGGCTATATGGAGTCCTGTTCAAGAGGAACCTGATTAAGATAGTGATGGGGATCAACATCATTGGCTCTGGAGTGAATCTCTTCTTGATTGAATTGGGTTATAGGGAAGGGGGCGTTGCCCCGATCTTTACCAGCGCACCTAAACTGGAGATGGTCTTGCCCACACCTCAAGCTTTGACTCTGACCAGCATTGTAATAAACATAGCTGTAGTTGCCTTAATGCTATCCCTTGTCACACTCATTTATAAGCATTATGGAGGTATTGACTCTGAAAAAAGGAGGCTAAAAGGATGACATTAATTGAACATGCACCAATCTTATTAATAGCAATTCCCCTACTGGCAGCTTTTCTTACACCCATTGTGGGAAGGGTGAACTCTCTCCTCAGAAATTTCGAGATGATAATTGCCTTAATATCTATCGAATTCCTGGCCATTCTTTTAAGCTACGATGTAATAAGGAATGGAATTCGTACATACACCTTAGGAGCCGAGATTCCCGGACTGACTTCGCCAGCCGGGTTTCCGGTTCGAATTATCCTGGAAGTGGATGCCATGAATGCCTTTATCTCCCTGATAGCGAGTAGTATTACTCTGATTGTAGCTATATACTGTCTGAATTTTATGAAGGAGCAGAGGATCTTAGATAAATTCTATACTCTGCTTCTATTGCTTTTAACTGGAATGTTAGGCTTAACCCTGACTGGAGATTTCTTCAATCTATTCGTATTCCTTGAAATTCTGTCAGTCTCTTCTGCAGCCTTAATAGCCTTTTATGTTCAGAGGGGTGAGGCCTTAGAATCAGCGTTTAAATACATGGTTATCTCCTCAGTAGGTGCTTTGATGGTTTTGTTTGCAATAGGTCTGTTGTATGGACAATATGACCTTTTAAATATGGCAGCTATCGCGGATTCAATTCAAGGTTCCTTCCTGGATAAGGTTGCTTTAACTCTGTTAATCTCGGCATTCTTATTAAAAGCAGGTTCTGTTCCAGTACATATGTGGAAACCAGATGCCTACGGAGAGGCCCCTGCACCAGTTTCGGTATTGCTCCTTACCTCTGCCCTGGTCAGCCTCTATGTTCTTTTTAGAATATTCACTATATTTGCAATAAATCCTGTTCTTCTTGGCTGGATTCTGGCAATTCTGGGAATTCTCTCTATATTTTTAGGTGTTAGCATGGCATTAATTCAGAATAACCTGCAGAGGCTAATTGCTTATTCCGGAATTGCGGAGATAGGATACATAATCTTAGGTGTAGGTTCCGGATTGGTTGAATTTCCATCCCCGACCGGATTTGGCTTTACGGCCATCTCCGGGGGACTGTTTCATATCCTGAATGATACACTGGATCTGGGGTTGCTCTTTCTGATAGCCGGAGCCATATTCTACCTAACGGGAAAGAGGGATCTGAGCATAGGGGGTTTAGCACACTCTCAACCAACCCTGGCTGTATTCTTCCTGATAGGGATGGGTGCAGTTTCCGGCTTACCACCCTTCAATGGTTTCGCATCCAAGCTAATGATCTATGAATCCGTTTATTATTTAAATCCATTACTGGCGATTATTGGAATTCTGGGCAGTATCCTAATGTTAGCCATTTTTGTAAAGGTCTTTTCTGCCATATTCCTCGGAATTCCATATGACAAGGAACTAAGGAAGATCCCCGGGAGTATGTTGGCTGTGATGGGAATATTGGCTTTATCTATCATCTTCATCGGTTTATTCCCCAATTTAGTTTTAGAGAGTATTATAACACCCGCTACCAAGGCTTTGATCAATCCCAAAAATTATATCGAGGCGATACTATGAATCTCATATTAAAGACAGAGGTTGGATTCTGGAATCCTATCTGGTTTCTGATAGCGTTATTGCTCATATTTTTCATATCTTATCTAATCTGGCTTAGAGGAGAGAGGGGTTACAGGAAGGGGGTTCAGAGAGAGGCGTTCTTTTCCGGGGATCCACCTCCAGGAGAGAGAATTCAAGCCAAAAATCTGTACTGGGGATTTTCAGAGGCTTTAATGCTTTATTACAAAAAGGTGGTAGGTCTACATCGAGGGATAGTGAATGACTATGTAGCCTGGTTCATAGCATTAATGGCAATAATCCTTATCTTGATTGCCCTATGAGGTGAGAAAATGGTAAGCAAGGCAAAGAAACTGAGGAGGCTTATAAGATCAATATGGGTATTTAACTGGTTTAACTCCTGTGGATTCACAGAACTAATCCCGGTGGTTGGCTCGAGGTGGGACATGGAGCGATTTGGAATGATAGTTACTGGAACGCCAAGACATGCAGATGTTCTATTCATTGCAGGATATCAGACATTAAAATCCATAAAAAGAGCTAAGAGGATCTATGAACAGATGCCAGAACCAAAGGTGGTTATCGCATTGGGTTCATGTACCATGACGGGAGGCATGTACTGGGATTCATACAATACCATAAAAAGACTCGAAGATTATCTTCCAGTGAACTTATATATCCCGGGATGCCCACCAAGACCTGAAGCCGTCTTTGAGGCATGTGAGAAGATATTTAAGCACGTATTGGAGATGAAGGATGAATGAGAAGGAATTGATAAAAAAAATAGAATCAGAATTCGGAATTAAAGCAGAGAAGCAGAGAGACAGGAGGATCTGGGTAACAGTTAAAAGGAAAAGGTTAATGAAGCTTTGTAGATTCCTGTATGAAGAGAATTTTGAGCATTTATCTGCAATCTCTGTGACGGATTTTCCAGAGGAGAAGGTTTATGAGCTTACCTATCATCTTTGGTCCTATCGGGACAAGATACTCATAACGGTAAAGACTAAGATCCCAAGAAATAAACCAGAGATCGAGTCCGTTACACCCATATGGGGTGAATCTGCCCAGATACACGAAAGGGAATTACACGAATTATTCGGGGTTAAATTTAATGGAAATCCCGACCTAAGCCCGTTATTCCTGGAAGATTGGAATAAGGAGCCACCATTCAGGAAGGATTTCAACTGGAGGGAATACGTAAGAGAAGAATATTACGATGAGAAAAATGAGAGAGAAAAACCCTACTTCGTATGAACTGTTATTCGGACCAGCCCATCCCGGATCTGGAAACTTTTCGGTCAGGCTGAGGATTGAGGGAGAGAGGGTAGTCTCGGCGAGGGCAGATCCGGGATATCTGCATAGAGGATTCGAAAAGCTTATGGAATACAGAAATGCAATGCAGAATTCCGTTCTCTCCGATAGACTCTGCATCCTTGAGCCCCTAAACTGGAATCTTATTCATGCAGAAGCGGTTGATGAATTAACTCAAGAGGAGATTCCAGAAAAGGCAAAATATATAAGGGTATTAATGGTAGAATTGTCCAGAATCCAGTCTCATTTAATCTGGTATGGTGCAATGTCTATGGGTCTTGGCTTTGATACAGGGTTTAAAATAGCCTTTGGATACAGAGACTACATCCTGGATCTGTTTGAGCTAATAACCGGTGGAAGGGTTTACCCCGCAGGTTACATCTGTCCTGGAGGCGTTAGAAGGGACCTGCCAGATAGCGCTGAAGGAAGGATAAGGAAGGTCATGAT
>QMZG01000078.1 GCA_003663045.1 Candidatus Altarchaeales archaeon | reverse complement strand
TGTTCTTTCACCGTGGGCGTCAATAAAACCGATAATTATTCCGGTTCTCCCATTCAGGATTGAAATTCCCCCGGTGTCAACACCAGAATTTTTGAAATCTCCTAAGAGGATTTTCCCTTCGTTGTCATTTCCTATTGCACCGATAAATCCAGTACTAAAACCGAGCCTCGCCAAACCCACGATGGTGTTGGCAGCAGAACCACCAGGGGATTCTCTTATATCCTGGATCGCGATATGCTCCCCCTCCCTGGCAATCCTTTCAACAATACAAAGCCTGTCCAGATTCAAGGCACCGAAGCCAATTATATCCATTCTATTTGTATTTTGATTGTTTAACATATTATTTATATTATAAATCCCTTTTCCTAACATGGAATTAAATTCTTCATTAATTCTATTCTATATATTCATTATCCAGGCGTTGCTCTTTATAGTTCTATTACTTCACTTTCTTTATGTAGCAAAAGGCTCCAAAAGAGAAGCCATCAGGGCAAAGATGTTCCTTCATGTAGACCCAATTATAAAATCATTCTACCTGTTCTTGTTTGGGATTATCCTATCCTACCTATTTTTTCTCATCTATTTTATAGATAATGCATATTATGGACTTTTTATCATAGGAGAGCTTGCCCTTGGTCTTTCCATCATAGGCTTTGTGTCCATCATCATTTCTCTGTTCATTAGACAATCTCAATAGTTATATATGCACTAACCAAGTTTAGCGGCATCTCCCCTTACTATCGATCTGGCTCTCTTATGGATCCTCAACACCTCTTTTTGTTTCTCTTCACCTACATTTTCAAGATAGTGGAAATATGGCTCTAAAAAGTGTTCATCGGATTTTTTTTCCATTAAAAATTCTCTCACATCATCTGGAATCAGCCCTTTTGGGATATCCTCGGGAATTCTCATAAATTCATCATGTCTCCTTTCCCATTCTTTCACGGTTTCTATGACTCCATTCCTGCTTTTATAAATATAAGCAGATATTATTACCAGGAGAAAACGCATATCTATCGAGGCGAGACCAACATTTGCATATGGGATAGCATATTCATTTCCATTAAAAACTATGGATATACCATTTCTGGCTTTTACCTCACCGAGCATCTTGTAGTCTGTAATACTATCCCCGACTACTATCATATCTCTTAGATTTTTCCCAGTTTTCCTTGCTATGTCGTGCAATGAATCTACCTTTCTCTGACCACCAACTACCTTAACCCCCCTCATTATATCCCCTAAATTTGTCTTTGGGATATCCTTCCAAAAAAATCTGTCCAGCCTATTTTTTATTTTTCTTTCATCATCTAGAGAAAAATATAAATCCTCTAAAATATCCTTCTCAACATCTTCTATCAGAGAAGTATCCATTCTCTCTATCTCTTCTCTATAATGATCGAGAGAAAATCTTGTACAATAAACCTTCTCTCTTGAAAGACCAATCCTATCAGCTATATTCAATGCATGCTGTTCATAACTTGTAGAAATGATATACACATCCCATTTTAGCTCTTTTAATCTTTCCATAACATAATTAACGCCATCCACAATCTTTGCTTTATCGGATATCTTCTTTATATCCTCCTCCCCTATGTCATGATAAATCAAAAATGGAACTATCAGAGAGAGGGTATCCCCCGGCTCATAGTTCTCTCTTTTCTCCATAGTCAGGATATCATCATATCTACTGATTACTTCAAATAACCTATGTCCCCCTCTCACCAAACCCATTACCTCATAGGCATTATCCTGCGGGGATAAGGGACCCTCCAAATCAAAACAGATGATATTTGGCATTTTTATCTCGGTCTAAGTTAATAATTTAATTCAATAAAAAAGAAATAAAAATAAAGAGGGAAATAAAGGGGAAAAATAGAATGTCTCTACTCATTACATTCATTATAGCAACGGCGGTAATATTTCTCGCAATAGGAAGTTATTTTGACCTAAAGACTGGGGAGATCCCAGAAAAGATCAGTTATGGTTTCATCTCTCTAGCATTAATTATTGCAGCTTCAAATTCTATCCTTAATTCTGATATCCAATTCTTTCTAAACTCACTTTTCTTGGGAACTGCCTTTTTCATAATCGGCCTCATCCTATTCTACCTTGGACAATGGGGTGGAGGGGATGTAAAACTCATGGCAGGTATTGGTTGTACCTTGGGCTATTTGGCTTATGCAAACTATTTAACTGAAGGGTTCTTTCCGTATTATCTGACATACTTCATAAACATGGGTTTCATCGCACTACCATATGTTATCATTTATGGTTTAATTCTGGGAATAAAAAATCCTGAGACAAAGAGTGAATTCATGAAATACTGGAAGGATATCAGAACAAAGGTAGTTTTCTTACTCTCTTTTCTACCCTCCATCTTTGCATTTTCTCTGGGTCAAAATTCGTTGGGTATCCTCTATCTATTCCTACCACCACTGATGATATCGGCTTTATATCTTAAAGCTGTGGAGATGACGGCCCTACAACAAGTAACTGATGTTATCGAACTTCACGAAGGAGATATAGTAGCAGAGGATCTCATTATAGAAAATGAAAAAATTGCCAGCAAGAGAAACATTGAGGGTCTGAGTGATGAAGATATTCAGAAAATCCAAAGACTTGCACTGGATGGGAAGATTCCCAGTAAGATTAAAATCAAGGAGGGCATCAGATTCGCTCCTATCCTCTTCCTGACGTTTCTTTCAATTTTGTGGATTGGAAATCTTATGGAGATATCCCTGGAGATTTTGGTCTAAATTATATAAATTATAAATATATACTTCTCTAATATTCTATATGGAATTAATAAAGAAGATTCTGAGAGAGAGTTTTCCCATACTTTTTCTTTGTATGGTTGGAGGGGTAGTGGCGGGCGTAGTCCTTCATGATATGGAGATAGAACTGACTACAATACCGGGGCTCCTTATCCTTCTCCCCGCTATCTTGGGGATGAGGGGTAATATCAGTGGGGCCTTGGGATCAAGACTGGCTTCCGCTCTTCATCTTGGCTTAATTAACCCGGAATTGAAATGGAACAAACCATTAAGTGATAATTTCTTGGCGTCCATTATTCTAAATGTTGTCATGTCCTTCCTGCTTGGAATAATTGCCTTTCTAACCTGTGTAGCCACGGGTTGTAGAGAGGCATCCATTATTCAGCTAACCGCTATATCATTAATTGCGGGAACATTGGCTGGATTAGTCCTAACATTATTGTCTATATTCCTTGCCCTGGTCACATTCGCTCGTGGCTTAGATCCAGATAATGTCCTTATGCCCTTACTTTCAACGGTAGGTGATATAATTACTGTTCTATGTCTCCTAATAGCTGTTAGAATTGTTGATCTTTTACTCGGAATCAATTTTTAAATTAACTAAACCATATATAAATAAACAATAAAAAAATGGCAGAAGAAGTGGAAGAGGTAGATGAAATCGTAGACCATGCTATTTCTCAAAAAAGAAATGTTAAAGACATCCTGGTAGAGATGAAGGATACATCTGAACTGATGGTTGATCTCGCTTATTCGGCTTTATTTACAAATAGCAAGGATATCGCAGAGGAGGTACAAGAGTTAGAGCAGAAGATGGATGATCTGAGATATGAGATCGAAACCCTACTTCTTTTGGCAGCAAGAACCCCCGAGGAAGCGGCAGATCTATCCGGAATTATGCATGTTGCAGTTGCTGCAGAAAATATCGCAGATTCTGCAGAAGAGATAGCAGATGTGGTTCTAAGGGGAGTGGGGGATCATCCCATCTACAAAACTATGTTGGGTGAAGCAGAAGAACAGGTAGTGAGAACAAAGGTCAGTAGTAGATCTGAGTTGGTTGGAAAAACCTTGGGGGAGTTTCGGGTCTCTACCAAAACCGGTTGTTATATCAGGGCCATCAGAAGGGGAACTCAGTGGATCTATAATCCCGGAAAAGATACAAAAATTATGGAAGGCGACATACTCATAGCCAGCGGAAGTGAAAGTTCCGTAGATGTGCTGAAAGAATTGAGTAAATAAATCGCCCTATAGTGAGTCAGAGTATCTGCCAATCGGGTTACTATGTGTAGAAACCTATTTTTTATATCCCCATTTTTATAGATAAAATGCCTATTTATATACATTTATGTATATTTATATACTAAAATGTATAATAATTAATAATTACTATTACTATGGATACCATTAATGTAATCCCCATATACAAGGAAATAAAGGAAAGGGGCCCGGAGTTGGTTTATAGCGCAGTTAGAAGCGAGAATACCTATCTCTTAGAGTCATGTGAAGGCGGCGAAAAGATAGCGAGATATTCATTCATAGGCTTTAATCCAGCCGCCAAATTGACTGTGGATAATGGTAAAATAAATTTTAATCTTTTTGATCCAGATCTTAAAGACTTGGAAGTAAAAGGTGAAAATCCCATAGAGATTCTAAGAAATCTGATGTCACAATTTAATATAACGGGGAAGACATTATCGAGATTCTTTGGTGGCTTTGTGGGTTACTTTTCATATGACTTGGTGAGATACTTTGTAGATTTGAATTCAAACACGAGAAATGACCTGAAAGAGCCCGATTGTGAATTTATCCTAGCTAAGAATAACATAATCTTTGACCACAAAAAGAAAAAGACTTATCTGATCTCGCACCAGTTTTTACCCACAAATGGGGAGATTGACGAATCCTCCATTCTTGAAGAATTGGAAGAAATTTCAGAGAGCATCTCTTCTTTTCCCCACTATGAAAAGAGGGAAGAAATGGAAAATTCAAATAATTTTTCATCCAATATATGCAAAAGAGAATTTAAAGAAAATGTAGAAAGGGCTAAGGAGTACATCTATGCCGGCGATATCTTTCAGGTAGTTCTCTCTCAGAGATTTGGGGTGGATTTTGATGGGGATAAATTTCAAGTCTATAGTACATTAAAGAGAATCAATCCATCCCCTTACATGTACTACCTTGATTTTGGTGAGAGGAAGATAATAGGCTCTTCCCCGGAGATGCTGGTCAGGGTTGAAAATAGAAGGGTAGAGACATATCCAATAGCTGGGACAAGACCGAGGGGAAAAACACCGGAAGAGGATAAAAAACTGGAAAGAGAGATGCTACGGGATGAAAAGGAACTTGCAGAGCACCTGATGTTGGTTGATCTCGGAAGAAATGATATTGGAAGGGTTGCAAGATTTGGCACAGTAAAGGTGAAGAGATTCATGCAGGTTGAGAAATACTCCCATGTGCAGCACATGGTTTCGGAGGTGGTTGGAGAATTAAAGCCAGGAATGGATGAATTCGATGCTTTACAGAGTATATTTCCAGCCGGGACTGTATCTGGAGCACCGAAGGTGAGGGCGATGGAGATCATAGAGGAATTGGAGCCGACGAGGAGAGGTATTTATTCTGGGGCAGTTGGTTATTTTTCATTTAACAGAAATATGGATACCGCAATTACTATAAGAACAGTAGTTTTTGAGAAAGACAGAGCTTATATACAGGCTGGGGCGGGAATAGTTGCTGACTCAATCCCCGAGAGGGAATTCCAGGAGACGATGAATAAAGCGAGAGGGATGTTGAAGGCACTGGGCGTGGATTCTGATCACTATAATAACAAATTTGTTACAAACAAGAGAAAATAACAATTTTGTTATTTTTTCCGGAAAAGAAAGCAGAAGCTTAAAAATCAAAAAGAAAGAAAATGAATGTCCTAGTAATCGACAACATTGATTCATTTGTCTATAACCTGGTGCAGTACGTTGGTATCCTTGGAGGAAACCCCATTGTAGTTCAGAATACAATGGATCTTGATAGAATTAATG
>QMZG01000077.1 GCA_003663045.1 Candidatus Altarchaeales archaeon | reverse complement strand
AGATTGTGGCTGTGCTCAAGTCTAGGTTATAATCCCCTTCAAAAACTCCTTGATCTTCCTGTGAGGTAGTCTTCCTTTGTACTTCATCAATGTAACTTGCGATAGTGTGTTCCTTCCAAATATTCCTCTGGGAGGGCAATCGGGATGGGATGATTAGGCTCAGGCATCTCTCTTGTTACTCCTCATGACCCTTCTTTCTACCGGTTTTCCACCATTGGCTTTTCTCTTCTTTCTCTTTTTGGAAGAATTATGTGTAGCTAAACACATACGATTATTTTATTATACCTCCAATTTCATCTGTTCTTCTCTCACTGGATAATCCCCGGTTAGACATGCCAAGCAGAGTTTTTCCCTCGGAAGACCGATGGCTTTAATTAAACCCTCTAAGCTTGTGTAAACTAAAGAATCTGCCCCTATTTTTTTCCTTATTTCTTCGATGGATTTTTTCCTGGCAACAAATTCCTCTTTAGACTGCATATTAATTCCATAATAGCAGGGAAATCTCAGTGGTGGACACGAGATCCTTACATGAACTTCTTTCGCACCTTTCTCCCTGAGTATTTTTATTATCCTCTTAATCGTGGTGCCTCTGACAATAGAATCATCCAATACGACCAGACTTTTACCTTCAATCTCACTCCTTATGGGATTTAATTTTATCTTAACCCCTATTTCTCGTTCCTTTTGTTCTGGCATTATAAAGGTTCTTCCCAGGTATCTGTTCTTAATCAAACCCTCCCCATATGGTATGCCGGATTCTTGTGCATAACCGATAGCTACATTGATTCCAGAGTCCGGAATTGGAACAACCATATCTGCTTTTACGGGAGCCTTTTTAGCAAGGATTCTCCCCAGATTCTTTCTTACTTCATAAACTGAAACTCCATCGATCACAGAATCTGGCCTGGCAAAATATACATATTCAAACATACAGTGAGCGGTTCTTTCTTTTCTTCCGAAATAAGAATCCAATTTATCCCCAATTACCAAGATCTCCGATGGTTTTATGTCCCTAATGAGCGTCATCCCCAGGGCATCGAAGGCACAACTTTCCGATGCAATTGCATACGCATCTCCAGATTTACCTAGAACGAGGGGCCTAATTGCCCATGGGTCTCTAACCCCTATTATTTTATCATCTTGAAGTATTACCAAGGAATAAGCACCCCTAAGATAATTCATAGCACTCTTTATTCCCTCTATAAAGGTACCCGTCTTAAGATGTTCCTGTGCAATTAACTGGGCAATTATCTCTGTGTCGGTAGTTGTGGAAAAAACACCACCCCTCCTTTCCAGTATAGATCTCAACTCCTGAGGATTAACAAGATTTCCATTATGTGCTATAGCAAAGCCCCCTTTGGCATAATTTATCATCAATGGTTGTGTGTTCTCAATATCGGATTCACCGGTAGTGGAATATCTCACATGACCTATACCAGAATTTCCTTGGAGATAGACATCCTTAAAAACATCTGGAACGAGGCCCATGTCTTTATGTATATTTATTCTATCCAATGATCTTGTATAAGTGGCAATACCTGCAGACTCTTGGCCGCGATGCTGTAGAGAATAAAGTCCATAGTAGATGCTGTCAAAGACATCCTCATTAGAACGAATACCGAATACGGCACAGTTTTCTTTTATGTCTTTCTTCATTATTAATTAATTATCCTTTTCTAAGTTTAATAATTAAGGATGGAAATCAAGAAGATAGATCGTGGAATTTGTATAGACAATTTCAGAGCCTCTGGGGTGAGAGAGGGAGGATATGGAGTAGCGATAATTGTTAATGATACGCCCTGTGAAACGGCGGGTGTTTTTACTACAAATAATCTAAAGGCGGCACCAGTTTTAGTGACAAGAGAAAAAATAAAAAAGAATAATCTTCAAGTAATCATCGCGAATTCTGGAAATGCCAATGCATGTGTCAAAGATGGCATTAATGATGCCAGGAAAATGTGTGAAATTACTGGTAGGGAGTTGGATATCAATCCGGAGAATATTGGGGTGGCATCCACGGGCATAATCGGTAAGAAACTAGATATGGAGTTAATTGAAAAATTGACAAAAAAAACTGCAATGGAATTATCAAATTCCCCAAAGGGTAGTGAAAATGCCGCCAAGGCTATTATGACTACTGACACCAGAGAAAAGCAGCTTTCGTTTGAATATAAAGGAATAAAGATGGGCGGAATTTGTAAAGGTTCTGGAATGATCGCCCCAAATCTTGCAACGATGCTCTGTTTTCTCACCACAAATGCTAACCTAAGCAAGAACGAATTGCAATATTCATTGAACAAGGCGGTTGAAGAGAGCTTCAATATGTTGGTTGTGGACAATGACATGAGTACCAATGATATGGTTCTTTTGATGAGTAATGGAAAAATGGAATGTGAATTGAAAGATTTTCAATTCTTGCTGAATTACATAACAAGAGAATTTGCGAGGTTAATAGCCAGGGATGCAGAGGGAGCCACAAAATTTTTGGAGGTGCAATTATTAGGGACTAAAGATAGGGAAACCGCCAGGGTTGGAGCAAGATCTATCGTTTCATCTTCATTGGTAAAAACCGCAATGTACGGTGAAAATCCAAACTGGGGGAGGATCATAGCTGCTCTTGGAGAGGTTATGGAATTGGATTTTGAAAAACTCGATCTCAGCTTTGAATCCAAAGGTGAAAGGGCGATGGTGGTGGAAAAAGGAAATTTAAAAGACTTAGGAAATGCACGGGAAATTTTGAAGAATGATGAGATTAAGGTTATCGTAAATCTAAACTCTGGAGAGGAAAATGCGATTGCATGGGGATGCGATCTGACTCCAGAATATATAAAGATTAATGCGGGGTATAGTTAAATATAGTTGAAATGAGAATCTTAGGCCATGATATTAGTGTAGTGGAGGCATTGATAATTGTAAATGTCTTGATTTTTATGTTTACTTTCTTAGACGTAACAGCAATTTATCGTCCTGATGGATCTCAAGAATGTATTAGGAACAAAAATCCTTATTTATGTTACAGGACATATGGAGAAAAATGTTGTGTTTACACTTGGCATGAGTATAACTTAGCATTGGCTGGTTCCACAATTTTTGAGAAGCCATGGACCATTCTGACAAGCATGTTCTTGCACAGCGGATTCCATCATTTGTTGTTTAATATGATCGCATTATTCTTCTTCGGAATTTACTTAGGGAGGATAGTGGGGGAGAAAGAATTTCTGAAGATTTACTTCATTGGTGGGATCGCAGGTGGTCTTCTATTTATTTTCACTTCATTAATAGTTGGAATCTCCAGCCCTTATACGTTTGCAGTTGGTGCCTCAGGAGCAATCTTTGCAGTTGGTGGTGCTTTGGCTATATTAAGGCCAAGAATGATGGTTATCCTATTTCCAATTCCATTCCCGATGCCATTATACATGGCTGTGTTTGGTTTTATGGTCCTGATGTCTTTTCTCCCAGGAATTGCATGGCAGGGACATTTGGGGGGATTAATAGTCGGTGCATTATATGGATATCGCTTCAAGAAAAAAGAATCACTAAGAGGTCATTTTTATGGTAGTTATGAGTATAGGTATTAAAAAGTAGGGATTTGTAATATCGTTTAACCCTTAAAATTAGCAGGTTAAACGTAATACGTTTAATAGTAGTTGCGACGGCAAGAATGCCCAAATTTTCGGCTTACTGATATTACAACCCCAAATAATCAAAAACCATCCCACAACACCTCGCCCAACCTAAAAATTGGTAAGCCGAAAACTTCGCGCAACAGGAGATTAAGCTATTCTACTACGCTTCGCTCGTCTCACCCAAATCCTGCTTACGCAGGACTCCGCTTAATCCCGATATGTTATGTGCAATACGTGTTTAACGGGAAATTGACTATCAAACGTTTAGGTATTAAATATTCCAAGGTGATTGTATGATAAGTAACTATAAATATAGAATTAAAGTCTTCGGATTGCTTTTGTTAATGCTAACAATCATATTCCTAATGATTATACTACTCCTAAAACAACCAATCACCAATGCATGTGTAATCGCATATATCCTTTTTGTTCTGCTATTTGCCTTAATTGCCTTTTTTGTAATGGGCCCAAAATATGAAGAACTTGACGAATTTGAAAGGTCGATTAAGGCTGAATTAAAAACAAATCAAGAATACAAAAAGGCAGTAAAGAAGCTTAGGATTCTCCAGCTTTCTTTTTTTGTGCTATCTTTATCACTTTTGGTTTTATGGGTTAAATTTCTCGGTAAATCCCTTATTATACTGCTGTTGTTACCACTTTCAATTCCTGGAATCTTTCTTGCAAATTACGCGATAGAATGTAAGTCAAAATCTATGACAAGTGAGGAATCAGAAAAATATAGAAAACTAAATGAAGAGGCCTTTACAGAATCAGCGAAAAGGCTCAGGATATGTATCGGGATTGCTGGTGCAGTAGCTATTTTAATTGCGGTGATATTATATTGTTTAAAGTAATATTCCTACGGTCAATTCCCTACACGTACAACACATAACAACTGCTAAACGGCTTCAGGCTTATGCCTTCCGACCAAATCCTGCTTTGCAGGACTTCGTTTAGCAGTATATCGTTAGTTGCAATTCAGGCGCCTCGGATTATAATTTCAAATGGAATGGAAGGATAGAAAGTTATTTAAATAATTTAAGTTCACTATAATTATGATGAAAACTAAAATTGTATTTGTGACAATAATTGCATTGTTAAGTATATTTTTACCAAACATAGCTAGTGCACAAGTTAGTGAGTATCCACAAATTACTGAAAAAGCATGTGACTCTTGCACTCCTTGTCCTGAAGGATTGGAGTGTATTAATTTTCCTGGAATAGGCCCAAGATGTGCGGAATCCAGTCCTTGCA
Organism: Candidatus Altarchaeales archaeon; assembly: GCA_003663045.1. GTDB lineage: Archaea > Altiarchaeota > Altiarchaeia > IMC4 > QMZM01 > QMZG01. The sequence continues at coordinate 930 of QMZG01000077.1, read as the reverse complement.
GTTATTTTAAATGTCCACTGAATACAGAATGTATATTCTCAGGTCCACCAGAAATGGTAACCTATTGTCCGAATGGAACTCTAGGAAAAGGTATTGCCAATGTTATATGTCAGTGTGTTGGTCCAGAATGTCCTGCTACCAGTGGTTATGAAGATACAGTGTCTTATGATCTCTTAACTAAAACTGTAGTTCACGCTATAAATCCAGATGAACAAACAGTTTCGCATAATATATCATTATGGAAAACTACTGATGAAAATAGGGGTATTTTAGAAACCCCCACCACTACTACAGAGTATCGTGGTAGAATAGTGGTTAAACAATCAAAACTCTTTATGGATACCCCCGCTGGTGAAAAACCAATTAACATCTTACCAGGATATGCTATTAGTAAAGCTAAAGGAGTTGCAGAAACTCCAGAAATCAAAAAAGTAGAATTAAAACTCGAAGCTGAAAAACCTGTATATTCTGTTAAAGGAATAAAACAAGCAAGACTACTTTTTATAATTCCTGTATCAATGGAAATTGAAACAAAAATTGATGCAGAAACAAAAGATGTAATTTCTGTAAACAAACCTTGGTGGAGTTTTTTATGCTGGTAAAAACAAAATTTAGCTCGGCGCCCTGAACTCTTCGGCTTACTTCGTAAGCCTCGCCACTTCGTGGGCAACTAACATCCCCTAGAACCCTCTCAAATTGAGAAAGGGCTCAGTCCACTTTAGAAGAAGGTTCTACTACCATCAGAAGATTAAGCGGTTCCGCTTCGCATTCGCTCGCTCCACCCAAATCGCCTTCGGCGACTTCGCTTAATCCCGATACATTATACGCCATGCTCAATACACAATAAAAAGAGGTGAATATAAATGCCAGAAGAATATAAGGATGTTGTGAGTAGAATATACGAAAATTTTTTGATGCGAGATTTAACTT
>QMZG01000076.1 GCA_003663045.1 Candidatus Altarchaeales archaeon | reverse complement strand
GGTCTTAAAATCTGGTGGTGGAACAAATAACTGTTTGGTGAATCTCTCAGCTCTCCTCAATGCCGGATCTATGGCCCATGGAGAATTAGTGGCTGCAATAAATAATATATTCTCCTTCATACTTTCTACCCCATCTATCTCCATCAATAGTTGATCTATGAGCATTCTCTCTGCATGCTCCTGCTTTGGGTCTTTCTTACCCCCTATGGCATCGATTTCATCTATAAAGATTATAGATGGGGCATTCCTGCTTGCTCGCTCGAAGATATCATGTATGGCTTTGGCACTCTCCTCAAATCCTTTACCAATCAAGTCACTTATGTTTACATTAAAGAAAGATGCTCCACACTCCCCAATGGTGGCTTTAGCAATATAGGTCTTCCCACAACCGGGAGGTCCATAGAGGAGAATCCCGCCACCACCCTTCCTCCCAAATTCTTTTGCGAGATCAGGTCTCAGAATAGGATAAATAATCTCCTCCTTAATCTCCTCCTTTATATCATCCAAATCGGCTACATCGGAAAAATCTATAGTGGGTCTCTCCACTGGGATAGCTGCATTGGCACCGATCTCTGTACTTAGAGATATGGGCTTTATCTTTATCCCCCTCCTGTATTTTTCTTTTTTCTTGGTAAAACAAACTGGAAAATACATCTCTGGAATTCTCTTATGCATTCCCTTTCCAAGATATTCACAGCGTATATATGGCATAAATGTTATCCCTTCAAGACTTACATCTGCATCAAATAAATCCTTGAGGATGGTGCTGATTTTATCTATTGAATATTTAATGGGATTCTTGGTATAGAGCTCAACCATCTCATCAATGGTATCTAAGAAAATAGACAGGTCATATCCTCGATCTGAAAATTTAGGTAGGTGAAAGTTAATATTTACCCTTTCCTTTACTATGGTGTGTCTTCCTTCTGGCTCTCCAGTTACATCATCCACAACTAAGGTGAATAACTCCTTGAATGCTGGCTTATAGATCTTTATCAAACCGAGGTGTGCCAGTTCCAGTACTACATCAGGATTTAGATCCTCTCTCAGGGTCTCACCATACCTCATCAAATGCCCCAAGGATCTTATAGATTCTGGGGAGATATCCATTATCTTATTTAATAAATCATATCGCTCTATTTTATGTCCTTTTATATGATAGAGTTCTCCATAACTCAGATCGATGTAAAAATGATTCTCCTTGACCTCATAGGTAGTTGAGGGCAATATTCCTTTACCGACTCTCTCCGGTCTGGTGAGCTTGAAATTTGCCATGGGCAGGTAACCCTTCGTTATCTCTGGCTTTTCCCTGGGGATTACTGCCAGAATCTTCTTGGCTCCAGACGTAAATCTCTTCTCTGCCATCCTTTCCTTCTCTTCTGAGACGGCAAATGCTAAGGTAGTTACCCTCCGAATCTCCATTGTGACACACAATGAATTTAATCCCTATTGAATTTATAATGGAATTGATGGGATGACTTCATTGCCTTATTATTTATATGAAGGTTATATTTTTATACATTTAAATGAAATACATATATATCTTTATCAATCCAAATGAAAATAACAAAGATTATCTCAAATTGGTTTAATATACTGAGGAGACCAGATGAAACCCTGAGCGAGATAGAGGATATCGATGTTTCAGATGGCATAAAATCATTGATTTTGGGTTATTGTATGCCGGTTGGGATTGTTACATTGATCATACTTTTTATTGTACTTATGCTCCTTCTTCTTGGGGGTATATCCTCATTTGAAAAAGACATTCCCATAAGTGGTTTTCTTGCAGGTGGTGCTGGTCTTTTGATGTTAGTTATAGGTTATATAGCAATTATTCTTGGCATATTCCTTATCATTCTTATTTTCTTTACCATATTTGCCGGTGTTGTAAGGCTGTTGTGTAGGTTTACCGGAGGTGAGGGTTCTTTTCGTAAAGACCTGGGGATTATCTATTTTTTGGGCGGTGGTTTGGTGGGGATATTTGGGGTTATGTATCTATTATTTATATCACTCTTCTTCGTTTCCATGATAATCCCAATCTTAGGTATTATCTTAGTGATTTTATTGTATTGTGTATTCTTATTATCAGCAACCTTTATCTCTGGAAGCTATAGTGGTGCCCTCTTTGATCTGCTGTCGAGAATAGAGAAAAAATCACTTACAAGAATTGGGGGTATTGTGGGCGTTGCATATGGTTTAGCACTTATGGTGATATATCTAATCTTCATAGCTATTTACATTTTGTTTATTGTTGTCTTTTTTGCCTCCATCTTGGGGATGGCGGCACATTCCATAGGCATAGGATAATCAAGAAAAATTTTTGTGATTATCATTGGGGGTTAAATTTTTATGCATTAAATAGAATACCATAACATATCTAATATCTATGTAATATCTATGGGGTGATAATATGACCGAAATTGCCGAGCTTTTAAAACCTGCTGTAATGGTTGGGATTTTGATTGGTATTATCTCTGAAATACCTTTTTTGAATCTACTTAACTGTCTCTGCTGTCTATGGATCATTATTGCTGGTGTGATTTCAGTCTATCTTCTTAAGAAAGATATTAAAACTGTAGACCTCAGAGATGGCGCTTTGGTTGGGGCACTGACTGGGGTCGTGATTGCAGTTGTGGGAACATTTGTTGGCATTATCGTATCTCTTTTGTTTAGACAGATAATGATGGACTTTGTGATGAATATGTATAGAAGCATGGGTGTCCCACCCTCGGCTATGAGTGAGATGAGTATGGAGCCAGACCTCAACAGTATTATTATAGGCTTTGTTATACGTATTGTTCTTTATCCCATCTTTGGAGCGATCGGTGGTGTATTGGGAGCGAAACTGATGGAGAAATAACCCAAATTCCCTTATTCAAATCTGAGGAGAATTCCTGGAATATCCCCAGATAGGTCGATGGGGGTTCTTGGTATAATCAACAAAAACATCCCAAAATTCTTGGAGATTGATGCTAAACCTTTGGTTATTTTTATAAAAAGAGTAGCCCCTATGACCTCAAAATATCCAAGACATCAGAAAACAGAGAACTTGCGGTTTCGATCTTTCCGGCCCCGTGACCTACCAGGATTATGCTTCCAGCTATATCCGTATCCAGCATTATAGCATTCAAGGTACCGGAAACATTCAGTGGGTGATCCAATGGAACAAGCCGTGGAGAGACCTCCAGTTTGTTTACATCCCCAATCAATTTTATTACAAAGCCATGATTCTTTGCCAGTTCTACCGATTCTGGGGTCACTTCCTTTATCCCCGTAATCTTTACATCCCTAAATGAAATTTTTTTATCCATGAGGGAATTTGCCAGTATCACCAATTTTACCCCAGTATCGATGCCATTTATATCATAACTGGGATCCTTCTCAGCAATACCAATTTCTTGAGCCTCCTTCAATGCTATATCTAAGGCCAAATCCTCCTCAAACATCTTTGTTAGGATAAAATTGCTTGTTCCATTGAGAATTCCATATATGGAGTGAATCTTATTAATCTGCATGTTATTCCTATAGAGATTTATGATGGGAATTGCCCCTCCAACACTGGCCTCATATCTTAACTTAACCCCCCTCTTTTCAGCCAGTTTGTGCAGTTGAGAAAACCTCAATGCCAATGGTGCCTTGTTCGAAGTCACTACATGCCTTCCATTTTTCAATGCACAAATGATATGACTCAGTCCGGGCTCTCCACTTTTTATATTTCCCGGTGTGAGTTCCAGAACTATATCTGCATCAATTTCTTCAATTACCTCCAATCCCTTTATCGATCTCCAATCATTGTGCTTTTTCAGTTCCTCCTTTTCTGCCAATTTCAATGCAGATTCTAGGTCAATCCCTTTTTCATTAACCAAACTACCATCTATTTCACAGATAGCAACCACCTTAAGATCAATGTCATGATTCTTTAAAATTTCATTATGTTTCATAATAAGAACCCTAACAAAGCCTTTGCCAATCACACCAAAACCAATGATAATCAATTTTGCGGTTTTCATTTCTTACAAACTTTAATAAAGTTTGACACAACCGAGCAAAAGCTCGGGTGTGTGTCTGACTGAAAGTCAGCCACATCAAACGGCGGGTTACTTCGTAACCCACCATGAATTTAAACCTAATTAAACCTTCTCTTTTTCAATCCAATGACCTTATCAGGAGAAATTTCTTTTCCCTGCAAATTTTTTCAACCAATTCTACAAAATCGCTATTCACCCTTTCATCTATATCGACATTCATCATTACCGATGATTTTTGCTCTGGAGATGGCATCACCACATCGATATCTGAAACCATACCCAGAGTATTTATCCTATCTATGGTGTCCTGAATATCTGTATCGATGACATGTCCAACCAAGATGAATGATAATGACTTCTTTGTGTAATATTTCTTTCCCTCCACCCTGATCTCGGATATGTGCATTTTTTGCTTTTGCAATGCTTTTTTAATTAAATTTAGAGAGGATTGATCCCTTATCTGAAAGGAGATATGCACAGAAACGGAGTCCTTTTCCCCTCTGGAATGCGTAACGCTAATGATATTCCCACCATAACTGGAGATAGGCTCCAATACCCTGATCAACATTCCGGGAACGTCCTTTAGTTGTAGTATCATGTCTATTTTCATTATAGCACTTCGTTTAGCTTTTTTAGTTAAGTGAATTAAATTCTGAGAATTAAAGTCTATAATTACATCTCCCGATGGTGCCCCCTTTGCCCCTCATATTCCTCAACCTCATCCGACAAAACATCAAATTTTATACCCGCCTCTTTAAATAATTCCCTCGTATCCTTCCCATCATGGTATCTCTTTTCACAGACTACTCGCTTTATTCCCACATTTACAATTAGCTTTGCACATGTAAAACAGGGTTCCATCTTACAGTAAAGGGTGGCTCCTTCCAGAGATATGCCAAATCTTGCCGCCTGACAGATGGCATTTTGCTCCGCATGTATCGTTCTAACACAATGCTTACTTATAGAACCATCTGGATGGATAACATCCCTGAGCATATGACCCACATCATCACAGTGAGGTAATCCAGAGGGAGATCCAACATAGCCGGTGGTGAGAATCCTTTTATCTCTAACCACAACACAACCATTCTTTCCCCTGTTACATGTCGCCCTCTTTGCTACCTCTCTTGCAATACCCAGGAAGTATTCATCCCATGAAGGTCTGGTCATTTTATCCTTTAATTATCCTTTAATTATTTATCTTCTATGTAAAATAACTAATACAATTTAATACTAATTGAACTGAGGCAGAAAAATGGGGAAGAAGATCGCTCAGATAAAGGATCTAAAGGTAGGTAAGTATGTTTTAATTGATAATGAGCCATGTAAGGTGACTTCGGTTGTGCATTCAAAACCTGGAAAGCATGGCGGTGCAAAAGCAAGGATCGACGCGGTGGGGATATTTGATGGGCAGAAGAGAAGCATGCTGGGTCCAGTGGGACAAAATATTGAAATTCCCATAATCGATAAGAGAACAGCCCAGGTTCTTAATATCATCGGGGAAAGGGTCCAACTTATGGATATGGAAAGTTACGAAACCTTTGAACTGGAAAAACCACCCGATCTGAAGGGTGAGTTATCTCAAGGGGGCAATGTTCTTTATATGGATGTCATGGGTAAGAGAAAGATCCTCCAGGTTCTGTAATTCTGTAAGGTATTTATTATTTATGGGTATTTATAATTAATTGATGTAATCTGTAATATGAGAAAATTCTTATCTCTGATTTTTTTGGTTACAATTATCCTTGGACTCATAGAATTTGGATCGGCGAAATCCTATCAGCCACTGAAGCAT
>QMZG01000075.1 GCA_003663045.1 Candidatus Altarchaeales archaeon | reverse complement strand
CATTTTTTCAGAATATAGTGTATGAGATCGGGCGTCATATAACCTTGGGCCACTTAGGAGGTATATTGAATCCTGCCAATATCCATATGTTAGCCAATCCCAGTATTATCCTACACCTAATAACATACACAACTGTGTTTATCCTACTCTGCATATTATTTGGAAAATTCTGGGTGGAAACAACCGGCCTGGGTGCGGAACAGGTTGCCGATCAGATACAGCAGGGAGGAATGCAGATCCCTGGATTTAGAAGGGATAAAAGAGTGGTTGAGAGGGTCCTTAATAGATATATACCACATATTACTATTATCAGTTCCATAGCAGTTGGTTTATTAGCGGTTGGTGCAGATCTTTTGGGGGCATTGGGCAGCGGAACGGGAATCCTGCTGACGGTGGGAATCCTTTACAGGCTTTATGAAGAAATCAAGAGAGAGCAGATGGCGGATATGCACCCGGCTTTCAGACGTTTCATGGGGAAGGCTTAGATTAGCCCAAAAGAGAGTTAGATTTCCCTATTATGGGCTATAAAGGTGTAAGAAATCTATTCATAAATTTTAAGAAATTATCATCTTCAATCTTCAGTAATTCTTCCCCTTTAAGGACTTCTACACCGACTTCTCTGAGATTCTTTCCAAAGCCTCGCCTCTCCTCCAGAATCCTGGGGATTAATTCCTCTACCAGAGTAAATTCCCTCTTTGTATCAACAACCCATCGGCCTTCTTTTATATATGGTTTATACTTCTTGTATTTCTCAAGAAAATTCTCCTGCTCCTTTACTGCTTTATCTATCGGGGGTCCGAGGTGATGTTTTACCTTTGGTAGAGAAAAGACCTCAAAATCAAATAGAATTAACGAGTTGCTAATTTCATCGGTCCAGAGATCGGACTTGAGGATCTGAAAGCCAAATTCTTCTATGGATTTTTTTATCGCCTTCTTGGTTTTTCTTAACTGAGAATACAGGATATTTGGGTTTATCCTTTCATGCTCAAATTTTACTGCTATTAATTTTGTTCCTCTAGCCTTCATTCTGTTGAGAAGTTCCTTTTTATCTGGAAGCTTCTCTTCCTGGGGAAAGAAGAATTCTCTCTGTGGAGATTTTAGAAATTCTGCACTGGCTACAATAAACTCAGCCAATTTCTGTCTCGAGACTGCAGCTGCAGCATTTCTATTCCTATCCACTGGGTCCACTATAATCAAGTTAGCATCGGTAAAGAAATACTTCAATGTACTTTTATCCCTCCACAAATCCTCTGGATCTATGCATTCCCCAAAATTCCATTTACTCACAGCTTTTAAAACATTCATAAATGAACCATAGTTAATGCATAATAATTCAGCCAGGTAGCCAGAAAATCCCTGAACCTTGGCTTCTGCACCATAAACATTAATCCCCTTCATAAACTGTTTCAAGAGCCTGATCTCATCCTTCAATCTTGGATTCCTCATCAATTTCCTTCTCACATACTGTGTATGATAAGGGGTTCTGTCAACAGAAGATCTGGGTTCCTTGGTTTCATAGCAGGGAACGATCTCTATACGATACCCATCATAAACCCCCCTGATATAGGGATGCTCTGCATAGTCGATTTCATATCTTATATTCATTTCCTTAAATATTTTCTTTCCGATATCCAAGCCTTTTTTTTCAAGATCTTCCCTGCTTAAATCCTTGGGAAACATTATGAAGATATCAATATCCTTGTCATCTCTTACATCAGTACCTTTTGCCAATGAGCCCACCAAGATTGGTTTTACTTCGAATTTTTTCAGTCTTTTAACTATGTTGTCTGCTATCTCCTTCTCTTTTTTGTGCTCCTTCTCTGTGGGAGTAACCTCCTTTAGGATTTCCTTTAGAAGTTTTTTCATTTCGCATACTTCTGATAAATTTATGCGAACAATCGTAATATAATAAACTTACCTCTGAGGTAAAAATGTATCTAAAAAGTTCTATCGTTCTGTTGGAAATACTGAGCGATTGGTTGGTGTGAAATACCCAGCCATTTATGGGGGTTGTTTATTGATTAATTACTTTCAGGATTAAATAATTATTATGCAATATGTGAAGATCCCAAGAGAGAGGATTGCAGTGCTGATTGGAGAAAAAGGCAGTGTTAAGAGGGATATAGAGAAGAGAACCAATACAAAAATTAATATAGAAGACACGTCTGTTTCTATTGATAGTATGGATGATAATTCCATGAATGAATTGACGGCAAGAAATATCGCATTGGCAATTGGTCGCGGATTCAGACCAGAGATTGCTTTAAGATTACTAAATGAAGAATTTACCCTAGAGATTCTATATCTGAGGGATTTTGCAAATACACAAAGGGCAATTAAGAGGATAAAAAGCAGGGTAATCGGTGAAAATGGGAGGGCCAAAGGGACAATAGAGAATCTTACAAATACTTATATCTCAATCTATGGGAAGACTATTGCGATTATAGGATCATATGATGATGTTCCCGTGGCAAAGGAGGCAATAACAAGATTGATTGAAGGTTATAGACACGCATCTGTGTATCGATTTCTTGAAAAAACAAGGAGCCGTCGCCGTCATAGTCCTTGGAATCCAGAAGAGATTTTGAGACAAGAAAATTTTGCTTAGGCATAGAAGATCTAGAAGACCATAATTTTAAATTTAAGCCCATAATCCAATTTTTAACATCACCAAATGATTTAAAATGGAAGTTAGAAGGAAACACGCAGATGATTTATTTAAGGAATTTAAGGAGATATCTATTACAGAATTCTTTAGGAAGAATAAAGCCCATTTGGGTTACTCCGGAAAATTAAGGTCTCTAACCACTATAGTTCATGAAATTACCACAAATTCTTTAGATGCATGTGAAGAAGCTGGAATTCTACCAGAAATAGAGATCGAGATAAGGCGGTTGGGGGATGAACACTACAAGTTCTTTGCTAGGGATAATGGACCGGGAATTCCCATAAAACATATATCGGATGTATTTGGAAAGATGTTAGCTGGAACAAAATTTCACAGGAATGTACAATTGAGGGGTCAACAGGGTATTGGTGTTGCTGGAGTCACCTTATTCTCTCAGATCACTACCGGGAAGCCAATAAGGGTTAGGACCTCCACCGGGGATGGTAAGGTGAATGATATCAAACTGATGATTGACATATCCAAGAACAAGGCTGATATAATAGAACAGTCCGAATACAGTGAATACTGGAGGGGGACAGAATTGGAAGGGGAGATTAAGGGTGTAAAATTCAATCTGAGCGAGAGGAGCCCTTTTGAATACCTTAGGAGGAGTGCTATAGCAAATCCACACGCCAAGATAACATTTATAGACCCGGAAGGTAGAAAAACAATATTTGAGAGATCCAGTAATGATGTACCGAAGCCACCAAAGGAGATTAAACCACATCCAAAGGGAATTGAGGTGGATGACATTCTCAGTATGGCCAAGGCAACAAAGGCAAGGCGGACAAATTCCTTCCTGGTGAGTGAATTTTCCAGAATGAGTAATGCGAAGGTAAAGGAGATCCAGGAGATGGTAAGTTTTGATCTGAAAAAGAACCCCAGGAGGCTCACATGGGCGGAATGCGAGGAACTTGTCAATGCCATGAATAAGATAAAATTCTTAGCTCCCCCCACAGATGGTCTTCAACCCATCGATGAGGAGCATATAAGAGAATCTGTTCTTAACATTCTGGACCCAGAATTTGAAGTGGTTCTTACGAGAAGCCCAAAGGTTTACTCCGGGGGAATCCCATTTCAGGTAGAAGTAGCTATAGCCTATGGGGGTCATGCGGGAAGAAACATAGGTGATGGCACGAGGGCAGAGATAATGAGATTTGCTAACAGGACTCCTTTGCTCTTTGATGCCGGTGGTTGTGCTATTACAAAAGCTGTAAACGATATAGACTGGAAGAGATATGGTATAAAGGATTTTGAAAATTCTCCCATAACCTTATTTATAAATCTGATCTCCACCTATGTCCCATATACCTCTGCGGGAAAACAGAGTATAGCGCATGAAAGAGAGATCGTAAAAGAAATTAAATTTGCCCTAATGGATATTGGTAGGAAATTCCAGATGTTTCATTCTAAGAAGAGGAGGGCAATTGAGAAAGAGGCCAGGAGACAGCTACTTTTGAAGTATAGTACCGAATTGGCTCTTGGATTGGCGAAATTGACGGAAAAGGATGATGAGAAGATTCTAAAGGAATTAACCGCCCTAATTGAGGAGAAACTGAAGTTGGCTGCAGAATTAGAATTGCTTGAAGAGGGAGAAGCTGAGGAAGAAATTCCAATAGAAGAAGAAATCGAAATTGAGGTGAAATAAAAATGGAGAGAGAAAAGGTTATTTCAAGACTAACAAATCTGGGAAACGAGATTATAAATGAGATTCATAAGCATGAAACTCCTAAGATGCATATACCACAGAGGGGCTTAAGTAACGTACATTTCAATGAAAAGAGAAATATCCTCGAACTCGGGGATAAAAAATCTACGAGATCGTTTCTTAACATTGCGCATGCCAGAAAATTTATGCAGACAATACTGATTGCATCAAAATGCAAGGAACTTGTCTCAAGGAATAAGACAGCAAGCATTAGGGAATTGTACTATCAACTGAAGCATACTATAGCTGATACCAAGGAAAATACATTCGATGACCAAAGCGAATCCGATCCATTAATCGTTGACTTAGAAACAATGCTCGGTGTCCTGAGAGAAGAACTTCACCTGAAAGCAGATGATAAAGGAACCCTCATCGGAAAAATAGTCATAGAGGATTCTGGCGACCTGATAGATTGTTCAAAGCTGGGCAGGAGTGGTCTTTCAATCCCTTCAATTGTTGAACATTATAAATTCAAAAAGGTAGAGGCTGACTATGTTCTTGTAATAGAAACTGGGGCTATGTTTGACCGCCTCGTGGAAGAGAAATATCACCTGAAAAACAACTGCATAATGGTCTCTGCAAAGGGTCAGGCTGCAAGAGGCTGCAGGAGGCTCGTTCACAGGCTCAATCACGATCTAAAGCTGCCCGTCATAGCATTTACTGACGGCGATCCATGGGGTTACTATATCTACTCCGTGTTGAAGGCTGGCTCCATGGCATTGGCTCATGAATCAAGACGCCTTGGAACACCCAAAATAAAATTCGTTGGCATGACAATGACCGATATAAAGGAGTACGGTCTAGAAAAGGTTACTGAAAAATTGAAGGACCTAGATAAGAAGAGAATCTCTGAACTCTTGCAGTATCCCTGGTTCCAGAAAAAGGAATGGAGACATGAGCTGGAGTTGATGAAAAGGATGGGTGTGAGGATAGAGCAACAGGCTTTAGCCTCTAAATCATTGGAATTCGTTGCAGAGGAGTATCTTCCCGAGAAGATCGGAAAGAAGGAGTTACTACCATAAATGACTATATGAAAAACCTCCAATAGTTAATATATGCTAATAGATGCGAAGGTATTAGCTGAGTTGTTGAGGATGATTTCATGATTCCTCAGAGAATCGATAAAATGAGCAGAGGCTGCCACCTTAACGACTCGTAACAGTGTGTTCCTAAAGACACATAGATGAATGTCGACAAGGAGTTAAGATCAATAAATATATTAGAATGGAATCATAATCAATAATATGAAATGGAGTTAGGATGATTAGACAATCTGCCTTCCTGCATTTCCTATCATTTTAATGTTATACTGACAGAGTGTAGGAGGCCTGCAGAACATCATCGTTTTAACTTTAAAAAAGTGAGGTGTTTTTCATAGATGAAAAAAGGCTATGTCTTAACATTAGATGCGATACTGGCATTAATACTTGTTATGACAATCTTCCTGATAGTTCTCGGAAT
>QMZG01000074.1 GCA_003663045.1 Candidatus Altarchaeales archaeon | reverse complement strand
CCACATCAATTAGCACCAGTACTACTACAACGACAACGACTTTAGTACTACAATACAACTTTAGCAAACTACTATGAGACCTATTCTGAAAAACGGTTAAACTGAATTTTATTCAACAGGATTTCTTAAAAAGAAAAGTATTTATACTCCTTTTCTAACATTTTAATTAAATGTGAAAATGAATACTAAAAAATTTCAATCCAAAAAAGATGAACATAAAAAATTTAATGAGTATGGTGAGATTATGAATAGAGTAAATGAAAAAAAATCAGGTGGCAGACACCTCTATCTAAGGAGGGTCAAGGATGAGCATTCGTTTAAACTAAAGACCGATCATTCGGAGATAATAGCTGAGATACTATTCTTAGAAGACCTTCACAAAGCAATTCAAGAGGCTCCCCCAGAGGCCATCGCCTTTCATACGAAAAGGGGTAATGATTTTGCAGAGTGGATAAGTTATGCCGTGGGGGATTGGTGGTTGGGCTCTCAGATAGGGGCCATAAAAGAAACAGATCCAGAAAAAGTTAGAGCGGAGATGTTGAAGCTCATGGGTGAGAGGATTTCAAGGCTGAGATTGATTTGATTTTGTTCTAACTTAGTTTCACTCCAACTACCTGAGAGATACCATTATTCATGGAAACCCCGATGACGGATTGTGCATATCTCACCATGACATCATTATGTGTTACTATCATAAACTGAGCATCCGATTTCTTCAGCATCTGAGCCAGTTTGACTGAATTTTCCTTATCTAATGCTGCATCTAGTTCATCCACAATATAAAAGTAAGAGGGCTTGTATTGTTGTATAGCCAGCAGGAAGGCTGAACTCGTGAGAACCTTCTCTCCCCCGGACATCGCATCCAAACTCAGTACCTTTTTCCCTTTTGGAGATGCGGTTATCAATAAACCACATTCTGAGATATCTCTTGGATTATCCAGGATCAGTGTTCCCTCACCACCCGATATCTCCTTGAAAATCCTCTCAAAATTCTTTTTTACCACTTCGAAGGTCTTCATGAATGTTTCCCTCTTCCTTTGTTCTACCTTCTCCATGAAATTGAATATGGACTGTCTTTCGTTCTTCAAGGTTTCTAATTTTCCCGTGATATCCTCAAATTCCTTTTTGAGTATGTCATAACTCTCGATTGCCCTCATATTTATGGAGCCAAATTCCCGAAGTTGATTTTCAATATTTAAGACCATATCCTCCAGTTCCTTCAGCTTTTTGTCTTTCATTAGCTCTACCTCGGGGTACGATGCAAATTCCCTTTTCAGGTCACTAAGGTGAGTCTCTGTCCTGGCCTTTTCAATTTCTATCTTACTTATCTTTTCATTTATCCTCTCCAATTCAAATTCCAATTTCCCCCTTTCATTACTAAAGTCAGTAATTTCTTTCTCTATCCTCGACCTGTGATCGATCAACCTCTCAACATTATCCATTAACTCGATATTCTCTTTCTCCCGAATACTTAGCATTTTCTCTAATTTTGAGATGGCCTTCTGGGTCTTCTCAATATTTTCATCCACATCTTTATACTCCCTGTTCAATTCCCGAAGTTCCTTTGTAATGTCATCAATCTGTTCGAGAATTAATGTCCTTTTTTCCACCAATCTGTTTTGTTCTACCTCCAGTTGATATTTCTCCTCTCTGAATTTCTCTAAGACAGTTGTGTCGACTTTAGAACTTTTCTTCAGCAGTTTTTCTAGCCCATTTTCTTTTATCTGTAGATCCCGTTTTATTTTCTTCACTAAGGCATTACCATCAGAAATCTTCTTCTTCAGATCATCGATCCTGGCATCTAATTCATTAACCCTCTGTTGAAACCCTTTCCTCTTCTCACCCAACATCTCCTTTTCCAGGCGAATCTTTTCCATATATATTTTTCCACTGTCTACGGAGTCCTCCAGTTTTGAAATCTTCTCTTCTATCTTCCTCTTTTCTAACTCCAGTTCCTGTCTTTCCCCATCCAATTCAATGATTCTATTTTCAAGATATTTAATTTCTCTTTCCAGTTCATCGGTAGATGAGAATTTTAGCCCCACATTTCTCAGATACCCTCCGGTCATAGCACCTCCCTTGGAAAGCAGATCACCATCAATGGTAACCATGCGCCACTTTCCAACCCCGATCTTCTTAGCCTTGTCGAGATTTTCCACAAGGAGTGTATCGCCATAGACATAGGCAAATATTTTTTCAAATTTATAAGGAGAAGTGATAAAATTCCTCGCAAAACCAATAGCCAATTTAGGTACATTTTTACTGACCTGAGGATTAATCTTGTTCAATGGGAGAAATGTTGCCCTTCCGACCCTCTTCTTTCTTAGATATTCGATACACTTGATAGCGGTGTCTTCATTCTCAACCACGATATTTTGCATTCTCCCTCCAGCTGCAATCTGCAAAGCCTTTTCATATCTTGAATCAGAGATACTTCCAAGCTGCGAAACAGTACCATAAATTCCCGGGATAATCTTCTTCAGATTCATTACCGCAGAAATAGAACTATTCAAACCGCCACTCGTCCTCTCCAGTGTCTTTAGTTCAGAATTTTTCTCGGTAAATTTCATCTGCATTTCCTGCAACTCTTTACAAATATCATTATATCTCCGATCTATCTTGGGAAGCTCTGACCTCAAT
Organism: Candidatus Altarchaeales archaeon; assembly: GCA_003663045.1. GTDB lineage: Archaea > Altiarchaeota > Altiarchaeia > IMC4 > QMZM01 > QMZG01. The sequence goes on along the minus strand of QMZG01000074.1, from coordinate 3,243 downwards.
CTTTCATATTCCTCAAAATTAGATTTGTTCTCAATAAGATGATCATCGATTCTCCTTGCAATTTCCTTTTCCTCTTTTAAAGACCTCTTTATCCTTTCCTCCAAGGATGATTTCTCATCCAGTAGATCTTTAATCTCAGAATTATACCTTTCACATATCTCTGCATTGGTAGCGATCTTAGAGCGAAGATCAAATATATCTGTCTTTAATTTATCTATGTCTTTATCGATCTCTAAACTGCCGACCTTTCTGGATTCTTTCTCGATTTTTTCCGACAAAGGCTCTATTTTCTCGGAGATCTCCTTTAACTTCTGCTCCAGTATCTTCTCTTCTTCCATCAGGGCCTGCTTCTTTTTCTTCTTTTCAGAAATCTCCGATTTCAGATTCTGGAGAGTGGTATTCAAATTTTCCAGTTTATCCCGGTTCCTAATTATCTCCCCCCTTAGCTCAACCAACTTGGTACTGCCTTTTTCCTCTTCCAATCTGAGAATCTCGGAATTGATCCCCTTGAGTTTGTTGTTCCTCTCAGATATCTCAATCTCTATCTCCTTAATTCTGTCAGAATTCTGCCGCTTCTCTCTCCTCAGTTGTTCTATCTTTTCATTTAGTTTGTTTTCCCTCTTTTCGTGATCTCGAATCTCAAGATAGAGTATAGAAGCCTTGCATCTCTTCAGTTCATCCTGAAGATCTTGGTATCTGATGGCTTCATCCCTCTCTCTGCCAAGTTCTTCCAAATAACCCTGTTTTTCTCCAAGAATGATATGTACTTCAGAAATCCTTGCTTCAACCTTTTCCAGCTCATGCAGTGCCTTTTCTTTCTTCTTGTCATACTCTGCAATTCCACAGAGATCATCAATAATCTGCCTCCTCTCCTTGGGCTTCATATCAATAATCCTAGTTACATCATCCTGAAGAATTATATTATACTCATTATCCCCAACTATGTCCATAATCTCCTGACGGCTACTTCTCTTGTTGTTCAGTTTATAGATGCTCTTTCCGGCCCTGTCTATCTCCCTGGTTATCTTGATCTGATTTTTGTTTCCATCATTAAGATACATGCTTACCCTTGCATATTCAGATTCTTTACCACTTACCCCACCATTGTATATCAATTCTGAAAGATTATTGACCCTTAATCCCCGAGATCTTCCAAGAACAAAGCAGATACTGTCAATGATATTGCTTTTTCCGGAACCATTTGGTCCCACAATAGCAGTAAATTGATCTGGAAATTCCAAAACGGTTTTATCTCTAAAGGACTTGAAACCCTTGATCTCCAATTTGTCTAGGTGCATATTAATCTATTGTTCGTTTATGTTTATATTTGTTTATATTAATAACGGTTTTCAATTTTCAGTTCTATAGGATGATCTCCCTACTCTACGACGTCAATGAATACAGAAAATTTTTGAATAAAGAAGTGAAGATGAATTTTACGGTGATAGAGTTAGGACCGCATCTGGGTCAGGCTACCAGGCTCTATCTGGATAGAACAAAATTAACAGTAGCGGTGGATAAAAGTATTCAGGCTGAAACCGCTATAAAAAAATTACAAAGAGATTATTCAAATCTAAAATTTGTAAAAGGGGATGTAAGAAGTTTTTATACCGTGGAGAAGGTTTTAAAAATCACCAAGGGATGTGACCTCTTAGCAGTGGACATGGGTGGTGGAAGATTCCCCGATACGGTTTTCAAGGTATGGGCTGTATGGAGCGGAATCTTTAAACCAAAACATTCAATAATAAGGAATAGGGGCTTGGCAGAATTTATCCAGAGGGCCAAGATCAAGGATGCTTCTATTAAGAAAAAATTTCCCGATGATGGCTGGATGTCCTCCTGGGGTAGAACTTTTCCATATCAATTGAAAAAGCAGATGCGAGAGTTTAAGTTCTGGGTTGATATTTGAGAATTTTCTTTTTATGTTTTATCTCTATATTTTATTGTCTTCCTATTACATATAATTACTCTAAAAAAATTCACTAGAAAAGGAGGTAGAAGCAGTTAAATGAAAATTCTGTGCATAGCCGATATCCATGGGGATAGAGATTCTGTTCGGGAGGCAAAGAAATTTGCGGAAGATAATGATATAGACATGGTGATGATACTTGGAGACTTTCCCAGATATGGGGTATTCAGGAACAAGGAGTTAAATATGAGGGAGATAAAATCCATACTAAATGGTTTTCAAAATTTAAACCTTTTAGCCATTCCGGGGAATTGTGATCATCCGGAGGCTTTGGATTTGTTTGATGATCTTGGGATAAATGTCCATGAAAGGATAAGGGATATTAATGGAATAAAGCTCGTGGGCTTTGGCGGTTCTAATATAACCCCTTTCAATTCGCCGTTTGAAATGGAAGAGGAAGATATTTATAACAGATTGAAAAATTTGATGGACAAAGTAAAGGACAATAAGGTTATCCTCGCGTTGCATTGTCCTCCAAGGGATACCAACTGTGACAGGACTACAAATGGCACACATGTTGGAAGTAGCTCCATAAGAAAGATAATTGAGAAATTTCAACCATTTCTGGCGGTATGCTCACACATTCATGAAGCTGCCGGTTTAACAGATAGGATAGGAAAAACCCAGGTAGCGAATATAGGAATGCTCTCTCACGGAAATATCGGAATTATTGAAACAGATGATGAGATCAAAATAGAATTGAGGAACCTAAAATAATGAAGTCCAAGAAGATTAATATATCAACAAGGAAGCGTCTGGAATTTGTGGATATTACCTTACAAATTAATGAATTTGTGAATGATTCTGGGATTGAGGATGGCACAGTCTTAATATTTACCGAGCATACAACATCCGGGCTTACTATAAATGAAAACGAATCCGGCTTAATATCGGACATGGAGAATATCCTGAAGAAACTCGTTCCCGAAGATAGATACGAGCATGATAGAATCGATAATAATGCAGACTCACATCTTCGTTCACTACTCCTAGAACATAGCCTTCTTTTGCCAGTATCAGATAAAAAACTGCAACTGGGGACATGGCAGAGGATATTCTTTGTTGAATTAGATGGTCCCAGAAGCAGAAATATCTCAGTAAGGGTTATCTAAGCATTATCCCTAAACATATTTAAACAATTAGGATAATATGATAAATAAGATAAACAATAGGGTATAAAATGAGAAACAAAAATTTAATGACTTTTCTGGTTTCCATCCTTTTGCTTTTATCAATAGAGGGAGTGATAGCAGGAAACAAGGTTTTATTTTATG
>QMZG01000073.1 GCA_003663045.1 Candidatus Altarchaeales archaeon | reverse complement strand
TCTGGAAAAATCTGAGCGGGAAAAGTTGATGTTCTGCATCTACACCGCTCCAGAATTTCTGGATAAATTGAAGGACTTCAATGCTGAAAAGTATATTGAATTCTCTCAGACGAGGTTGGGGAGATTTCTCTGATGATTATTCTACTATTCCTTCTAGAATTTCATACTTCGTGTGATGAAACTTTCCTCTTCCCTTTTTTGCATCATATTTGATATACATTTCTACAGTAATTCTCCACCCGGAGATTTTCTATCACATTTAGTTCTTATTGTTTTAGTCTCCCCACTATCCCATGCGGGAATCTTACTCGGATTTTAACAACCAGAGCCACTAAGGGTTATTCTAACATTCTCAATTTGATTTGTCTCTACAGCGTTCAGCATTACAAGTTCAAGAGTATCCTCAGAATATTCAAAATCCATCACTTTACCGTTCCATAGAGATTATTAGGATACATCTGGGTTAGACCCATAATCACAACAGGGAGATCATACTCAAAAGCAGAACTATTATTAACCAAGGTATCAGCCATGTTAAATTAGCCCTTGCTGTACTAAACCCGTGGCTTTCTCTCAATGCTATGGTAAGTGGATAAAGGGAATACAGTACTATTGGGATGTAAAGAACCCACCCCATTATCGGGATAAGCCCTACCAGAGACAGTACAACTAAAGGGGCTGTGAGTAATGATATCAGATAGGTCTGTGTACTAAAATCTCCTTTACCTCCAAGAATCTTTGCCATGATAAAAAAAATCAGAGACTCAAATAAAAATGAGATGATGACAATAATCGGAAATGCTATGATACCAATCACAAACCCAAAAAGTCCAAGTAGAAGCCCAGATATAAGCCCAAAAACTATACCTGCTATTAATCCGGCAACTGCAATGTTATTTAGTGCATCCCCCAGAGATGCCCTCTCTTTCTCAGCCCTGAACGTCTCCTTAGGATAAATCAGAGCATCCAACCAGGTTTTAAATTCCATGTTAAAATATTTAACAAATGGATATAAATGGTTATCGATTTTTTCTCTCAGACGAGGTTGGGGAGGTTTCTGTAACCCAAAAATGGAGCTAAGGAACACACTGGGCTATCTGGGATTGTTTTTGGAGATAAATGGAGTAATTTTACTGGCTCCCGTGTTTATTGCATTGTACTACAACGAGGATACTCTACCCTTCCTTCTCAGCTTTATCCTGTCAATATTGGTTGGACGCATACTTACGAGGTACCCACGCAGGGAATTGGACTTTGGTAATGCGATGCTACTCTCAGTAATAACATTACTTGTAGTGTCATTTTTCGGCGCCATCCCATTTTTTATGACGATGAGAGGGAGATTAATAGATGTATTGGTTGATGGATATTTTGAGAGCATATCGGGATATACGACAACAGGATTGAGTGTTATATCAAATCCAGATGGATATCCTAAGAGCGTTTTATTCGTTCGTGCACTGGCACAATGGATCGGTGGGATTGGAATAATTGTATTGTGTTTTTCCGGTCTGGTGAGGGAGGGCATATCAACGATAAGTATCTATCGATCTGAACTGGGTCTGGACCGTATACACCCCTCCCTAAGAAGGACAGTAAGGGAGATAAATAAGATATATGTTGTTTATACTTTAATTGGTGTGCTCCTTCTCTGGATCAGCGGTATGGATCTTATCGATTCATTAACTCAGATCCTCTGTGCAATATCAACCGGCGGATTCGCGTTTTCTGAGTCTGCAAGCTATGGGAACTGGATCAGTCAGTCTGTGATCGTGGCATTTATGCTGATTGGGGCCACTGCCTTCCCCCTTCACTATATGCTCCTCAATGGGAGATTCAGGGAATTTCTTAATAGCACAGAGATTAAGGCATTAATCGTAATACTCCTAATTGGGATCGGTCTGTTTGCAATCATATTACACCACGACGGGATGGATATAGGTGATTCAATTGAACACTCTGTGTTCAACATTGTATCTGCGCTAACAACAACTGGGTACAGTGATATGGATTTCAGTAATGTTCATGAGTTCGGGCCATTGCTCTTGATCGTTATGATGCTAATCGGTGGTGGAATAGGGTCCACGGCCGGTGGATTGAAATTAATTAGAATAGCCATCCTGGTAAAATCCGTAGCATGGATAATGAGGAAATTAACACTGAGTGAGAGAGCAGTGGTCCCTCTAAAGGTTGGGGGCAGGGTTCTCGAGGAAAAGGAGGTGATCTCTACTGCGGTATTCTTCTTTATGTATATCATTATCACGATATTCGGTGCAATAGTGCTAACTGGCTATGATTATAGCATGGTAGATGCCCTTTTCGTTTCCTCATCCGCCATTGGAACTGTTGGCTTATCAACCATTGAAATCTCAACATTACCAATACTCGCAAAGATCGTTCTAATCATTGAGATGGTTGCGGGCAGGCTGGAGATATTTCCCCTGATGGCACTGATACATTACACCATAAGAAGGGTTGAGGGTAAAAGGATATAGCTATATCTGGAACAGAATCTCATTTATACTATATTTATAGTAAAACCATTATGAAATACTGATTCTGATTTTTATTGAATATCTCGCCCACCAACCTTCTCCCTCACAGGCTCAAGAATCTCTATCAGATTTTCAGCCACAGCATTTTTCAGATCCATAGCATGAAGCCTCTTTTCCAGATATTCCTTTTCAAGTTCGGGATAGGAGTTAAAAATAACATCCCCCCCAAATTTTTCCTTTCTCCTTATTTCAATCTTTCCCAATTTAGGAAAAAGTAGATACTCACAGATCTGCAGAATTGGATTTCCCTCCCTTTCTGGAGGACAAAAGGCCCTTGAGATTTTTTCCTCGATTTTTTCTGGTTCATCCACCACCCGTATCATGGTCTCTGGCTTGCTGCTGGACATCTTCTCCTGGGGTCCCTGTAATGAGCTCAGTAGGGGTGTGTGAATGCATACCGGCTTTTTGTAATTGATCTCAGGTAATAACTCTCTCGCCAGCATGTGAATCTTTCTCTGCTCTAAGCCGCCATGTGCTATGTCAACATTCAGGGCTTTCATATCTGCAATCTGCATCAAAGGATATATCATCTGAGAAACCCTGGCGTGTTCAAGGTCTCTGGCAATTTCCTGCATGCTCCTCCTCGCTCTTTTTAATGTTGTTAATAAACCGAGTTCAAGAACATCGTGTATGTAATTCTTGTCATATTCAAATTCTGTTCCCTGAATGAATTCGGCATTCTTAAGACCCAGTGCCTTGAAACAATCCTTCCAGTATTTTACCATCTCATCTACCCATTTCTCACTTCCCTTTCTATTAAGTAATGTATGAAGATCAGCAAGCAGAACCTTTACCTTCAATCCGGCTCTCTGGAAATCGATCTGCTTATAAACAGCGACCATCGTTCCAATATGTACAGGACCAGAAACCTCATAACCACAGTATGTAACTGGAGATTTTTTTTCTTTTAGTAATCTATTCAATTCATCCTCAGTAACGATCTCTGCAGTATTCCTTTTGATCAGATTGATATCGGCCATGTTCCTATCATTCTTTCAATGCCTCAAGGTCACTAATTATGTCCCACAGGGCGGTTTTGGCATGCATGGGAATATTTACATCATTGGATACCTCCTCAATTCTATAAACAGCACTGGTGATCCTAACTGCCAGATCCTGATCTTCTCTCTTAAGCTCCTCAGCCACTTTCTTTAGAATAATTTTAACTCTTCTGGGCATGAAATAATCCTGTGAGGTTTCATCTATCTTCTCTATGACCTTCTTCAGATCCATCTTTTATTCAAGACGAGATTCATAGAAGTAAGATAAATCTCTGGAATATTAAATGAATATTAAATATATAATCAGGTCAATAAAAAATGAAATTAATTGCAAAGGGAGCGGAAGCAAATCTCTATATGGTTGATGGAAAACTGATAAAGCATAGGATTAAGAAAAAATACAGGATTAAGGAATTAGATCAGAGGTTAAGAAGATTAAGAACCAAAAGGGAGGCGAAGTTATTAGAAAATGCTAAGAGGGTTGGCGTCGGTGTACCTCGTGTCTTTAAAACTGACTTGAAGAACAATAAGATCTTTATGGAATTTATCGATGGAAGATTAGTTAAAGAGATATTTGAAACGGCATCGGAAAGGGAAGTGACTCTGATAGCGAGAAAGATCGGCGAAATGATCTCGAGACTGCACAATTCAGACATCATTCATAATGATTTAACTACATCCAATATTTTATCGAGAGATGATGAGATCCTTTTTATTGATTTCGGTCTAGGAACAACATCAACCAGGGTGGAGGATAAGGCAATGGATCTGGTGGTTTTAAAGAAATCACTGATGGCGGCACATACCAAAAAATTTGATCTGATCTGGAAAAATATCTTGGGTTCATATAAAAATACAAAGCAGTTAAAAGAGATTTTAAACAGGATGGAGATTATTGAGAAAAGGGTGAGGTATGCTTAGTCTGTTACTCCAAAATTGGGGATCCATTCTGGTTCTTCCGGCTGATTAGACTTAAGAACCTTTCGCCATTTTTTATCGGTTAATCTGTCTTCCATTGGATGTTTGAATTCGTAATAACTAAATACCGGTCCTGCTCCAATTAAAATTCTGTTATCGGGAAGTTTGTAAGCAACGGCAATTAACCTTACATAACCAATCCCCTCTTCCAAAACCTTCCTGGTGTTCTGGTCGGTATGAACATCTGCAATTATCGTTGTCTTTTTTGATTTTTCTGGAACTTCATCAATAACCCCGTTTAACTCTTCCCCAAAGTTTTTAATGAAATCGTAATCATCTTTGGTCAGTTCTTCATTCTGAAGTTCTTTTTTGGAAATTTCAACCAATCTTTCCAAAATTCTCTCTAAATTATTCAGCCGGGATTTTGCCATCTCGTCCAAAACATCCATTTCAGACAATCCCCTATTGGTCATTTTGGTCAAAGCCAGCAATCTATTGTAGAATTCTGGCACCGGCTCTACATAGCCGACAACGGGTTTTTGGGAGGGTATAGCAGCACTATCTCTTAGATTCATGGTATAACTCTGCTTTGCATACAAAATGGTGTCATGCCTCAACTCTGCCCAAGAAGCCAGAGCGGTTGTTAATTCTTTATCCTGCCAGGCCTTTGTCTGCATAAAGGTTGGATAACCTTTTCCAAATTCTTTCAACAAAGGCTTTAGAGCATAAAGCCAGGACCAGTAAAGGTTTTTCTGCCAATCGGATTCATTGAATTTATCAAACTCCTCTTTTAGTTTCAGAAATTGGGTTTCGTGGGTTATCTTGTTGCCTTTTTTATCTCTGCCTTCGTATTCTGTATCCCCTAATTCTTGTAAAAGTTCTTTCGCTCTTTTAGAACCCAATAAAGCCATCACATCCAAGCCGCGAGGAAAAGTCCTGGCAGGTCCTCCATCAGTAAACTCGCAGGTAAATGTATTTTTGCAGTCCTTCCCAGTATACATTCCCACATAAGGAGAAACAAGATTGCTGAACATATAGGAGTCGGGAACAAATCTCTGACCCATCAATCTGAATCCCGCTGTTAGAGCCAGAACCTTGTCTGCCTGCTCTGGAGTAAACGGCGGCCAAAGTCCTGCTTCACCTGTGGCGCCATAAATTTTTGGTGATCTAAACTCTGCCAGTTTTGCCTTCAGTTTTTCAAGATTTTCTTGAGTCAGATTATTGGGATCAAATTCTCCATTGAAAACGGAATTTAAAGCCTCCAAATACTCATAGGGTCCCAAATCATCAGAAAAACCAACATAGAAGGCAGTAACTGAATAAATTCTTTCCCAGTCGTCTTTTAATTTTCTATTTTTAGCGAATTCTGAAGATATCAAGCATGCCTGAATTGTTTGAATTTTAGCGTCGTATAAAGAGATAAGTGCTTTGCAGGGAGGAAAACTATTGCAATCC
>QMZG01000072.1 GCA_003663045.1 Candidatus Altarchaeales archaeon | reverse complement strand
GTGAACACCGACATGTTCACCTTTTTGTTGGCTTTAAACCCAATCTATTGCGGGGTTGTTTATTTTTATGCCTTTTTATATCCTCAATTCTATCTAATATATGTAATTTTTAGTAATTTTTAACTTATCTTGAGGTGATTTAAAATGCCAGAAAGGATTTTGGATGAAAAACTTGAAAAAGAAATCAAAGGAAAGGTTGATAAGGGTTTAAAGGAAGCAAGGGAGAGGGTTGAAACAGCTAAGGAGACAATAGAATTAAAGGAACGGGAAGTATCAGAAAAGATAAAGGAGCGTCCTTTGGAGTGGGTAGCAGGAGCCTTTATTGCTGGATTGTTGATAGGAAAGATTCTTTCAAAATAAGGGTAGAAAATGATTGATATCGTTTCAAAATTCGTAAAAGAATTTTTTGATGTCGCTGCAAGAGAAAGTTCCCGAATGATAAGAAGTGAGATAGAATATGTTACTGGAACTATCAAGAGGAGTATACATGACGGAATAAGGGAAGGTTTTGAGGCGATCAGGGCAAATATCTTCTATCTGTTTTTGGCCATGGGTTGCACCCTCACGGGATTGATATTTATCATCTGGGGTTTTGCAAAACTCTTTGCATGGTACTTTAAGATAGAAGGGCTTGGATTCCTGATCTTCGGCCTCTTAGCACTGCTGGTAGGTATTTTCAGTTTTGCAATGAGTAAGCCAAGATAAAAAAGAATTAAATTCCGACAAAATTTCTGTTAGATATACTCTATAGTACCTGGTGGCTTCGGCGTAATATCGTATAAAACCCTTGTAACCTCTGGTATCTCTTCACAGATCCTCTCCTGAATTCTCTGTAGCGTTTTCCATGGTATTTCTGTGACGGATGCTGTCATAGCATCCTTACTTTCAACGGATCTGACGACTATTATGTTTCCAAAGGCTCTCTTCCCACCAACTACGCCAGTTGCTCTGTCATTTAACAATACTGCAAATGCCTGAAAGGGCTTTAATTCCTTTAGAATTTCTTCCTCCACGATCTCTGTAGCCTTTCTTAGAATTGTAACCTTCTCTGGAGTCACCTCGCCAATTATTCTGGTAGCTAAACCAGGACCAGGAAAGGGCATTCTCTGATGATACTCTTCGGGAAGTCCAAGTTCCTTAGCCACCTCCCTAACCTGTGGTTTGTAGATTTCTCTCAATGGCTCCAGAATCCTGAGACCGTACTTTTCTGGGCTGATCCCGATCTGCTCCAAGACATTGTGCTGTGTTTTAATCCCGCCCTTAGTTTCAACTATATCTGCTGCAATCGTTCCCTGTATCATAAAACTTGCTTCACTCTCTTTAACTGCTCTTCCCAAAGTCTTATAAAATGTATCCCTAAATACCTTTCTCTTTTCCTCTGGATCCTCGATCCCCTTCAGAGCCGCAAAGAAATCATCCCCAGCGTTTATCAGTTTTACATTAATTTTATTGTCCCTTAACCATTCCGTAACCGTTTCTGGTTCATTTTCCCTCATTAAACCATCGTCAATGAATAATGTTGTAAGTTGATCTCCAATGACCTTATGAGCCAAGAGAGCACATGTCATACTGTCTACTCCACCTGAGGTGGCGCAGATTGCTTTCTTGTCATTGATTGTATCCTTTAATTCTTTCGATTTTTCCTCAATAAATTTCTTTGCATCGAATTTCATTTTTAACCCAAGATCTCTTCCATGGCATCCTGTTCGATCTCATCTATCATCGGGATTCCAGTTACTCTGCTTGCCCTCTCTGTTAATGCTGCAATATCGCTCCTATCCAAAAGGCTGAGCTTCCACTTTCTTGCACCAGCCATCAACTGCTTTAAGCCTACACCGATCCTGTCAATAAGATAGGTATATAAGCCAACGGCACCCCATGGCAATTTTTTCACATCCTTTCCAAATCTTTCCTCTAATTCAGTGGTAGCTATGAAGAACTGCTCCGGTCTATTCCCGTAGAGCCTCGCAAATTTATCCGGGAGTTTATCTTCATTAGCCAATCTCACATAATGACTGGATTTCATTACAGCTGTTAGCGGTGCCCTCGCCATTGCGATTGCCTTTACTATCGGGGAATTCCCAAAATTACTCATCGCTATACCCTTAAATATCTGGGTTTCATTTATCAAGCCTCCCGCCATCGCTATATCCGGGACATATCTTCCTTTTTTCTTGAGCAACTCTGCAGCCTTTAGAACCTGAGCCTCTAAATAGATTGTTGGGGTAGAGCATTCATTCATCATCGGAACCGGGCTCATTCCCGTTCCACCACCCGCTCCGTCAAATGTTACCAGGTCAATTTTTGCCTCGGAAGCCAGTTTCATGGTCAATGCAACGACGGCAGGTCTATAGGCTCCCGTCTTCAGGAATATCCTCTTTGCACCTTGCTCCCTCAACTGATCAATATCCTCCAGGAAATCCATTTCATTTACCATTCCCACCCTGCTGTGTCTTTCAAACGACTCAAGAACCTTGTTTTTAAATGCTTCCTGCACGTGAGGATCTTCGGGATCGGGCCAGACTACATAGCCCCTCTTTTTCAGCATTATTGCCTTTTCCAGGTCAAAAATTCTGACCTCTCCGCCGATTGCCTTTGCCCCTTGACCCCACTTTCTCTCTATAACGTTTACCTCCAACCTTGATAGCGCATATGAATCCACTCCGGCTCTCTTATCCTCTACATTCGTCTGAACTATAATATCCCCGTACTTGTAATCCCAGAACTCTCTATATTTATCAACCCTGTACTTTAAATCCTCGGAATGGGTTACCTTTCCTTCACCATTGAATTTTGCCTTGGGATCCATTCCACAGACATTTTCACCTATCGTTAATGGAATCCCAGAGATTGCAGCACCTATGGCAAGAGAATCCCAGTTCCTCTTCGCAACATCCGTTGAACCCAAACCTGCAATAGTTATCGGTACCCTTAGAGGAATCCCCCCAGCCGAGCTCTCTATATCCACATTAGCGAATATTGCCTTCTCTGGGTCTGGTTCTATTCCAGCAGTACCTCTAACATCCACCAGGATCTGGAAGTAGGACCAATCCATATCATAATTCTTATTACTTGCTTGGGTTGATTTACCGAATTGTTCTGGATCCGGATAAAGAACCTCTCTACCTCTGAACGCGGATTTCCCTATCTCACAAAGAACGGGACAATCCTCAATACATATCGGGCACATTCCCGAGGTTGGACTTATATCCTTGGTCCTTATCGATGTTCCCGTTGTGGACCTGGCATTTGCATAATTTTCCGGCATTTTTATCACTTATAGAAATTCAGTTATAGAAATTCGTCTTAATTATTGCAATCCCTGCTTTAAAAAACATTGGTTCATTTTTTAAACTTAATATCCTAAATCATTTACATAATGAAACTAACAAGAAATGACAGGCGGGTTCTCAAGTTCCTCATTGAAAATGGCAGGATTCCAGATGCCGACATCGCAAGAAGTTTAAATATCACACCACAGGCAGTGGGAAAGATCAGAAGGAAACTGGAGTCGGATGGGATTATAAAAGGCTACTCAACCATTGTAGATTACGAAAAGTTGGGCATCAATGTACTGGCAATAGCACTGTTCAAGTTTACACCAGAATCCAGGAAAACCCTCAGAGAGAGGGACATAGATGAAAGGGTAAAAGGTCCACACATTATCGATTTCTACAGGGTTCCAGAGGGCGACGTGACTCATATTGTAACATACGGATTCAGAAGTCTGGAAGAGCTTGATCACTATTTCCACATATTGCAAACTGAGAGAGGCCATATTAGCGAGATAAAAAAGCTTTATATCCTCTCTGCAAAAAGCATGAGGAAGAATTCTGATAAAGAATTGATTATTAAGGTTATCGATGAGATGGGGCACGAGAAACTAGCGAGACCCTTACCACCAAGGTAATATTAGAGTACCTCTAAATAACGGTCCAACTCCCACTTAGTCACCTGAATTCTGTATTCATCCCATTCTGCCTTCTTTGCCTCTAAGTAACGCTTATAGGTATGCTCTCCCAGTGTTTCCTTCATCAGTTTATCACGTTCGAATTCCTGAATGGCTTCATGGAGCGATGCAGGTAATGTGTCTATATTCAAGTTAACCAACTTGGACTCATCAAGGTGATAGACATCCTCTTCCACCGGCTCTGGAGGCTTCAATTTTTTCTTGATTCCATCTAAACCCACTCTGAGCATTACAGCAAATGCCAGATAGGGATTACAGCTTGGATCGGGACACCTCAGTTCCGCTCTTGTAGACTGCTCCCTTCCGGGAGAATATCTTGGAATCCTGATTAGTGCGGACCTGTTTCTCTGTCCCCAGCATATATATACTGGAGCCTCATATCCCGGGATCAATCTCTTATACGAATTAACGGTGGGTGCGATCACGGCAGACATTGCCCCGACATGTTTTAACTGACCTGCAATAAAGCTATAAGCAATCTCAGATAACCTGTATTTATCCTCGGGATCAAAGAATAGATTCTTTCCTTCTTTGTTGGATAGACTCTGGTGTACGTGCATTCCACTCCCATTAACGCCAAAGATTGGTTTGGGCATAAAGGTTGCATACAGATCATGAGCGTTAGCAATTGCCTTTACAGTGTATTTAAAGGTTACCGTATTGTCTGCAGTTTTTAGAGCTTCATCGTATCTAAAATCAATTTCGTGCTGCCCCGGAGCTACCTCGTGATGACCCATCTCCACCTGCATCCCCATTGCCTCAAGAGCAAAGATTATATCTCTTCTAACATCAGAAGCCAGGTCTCTTGGAGAGAAATCAAAGTAGCTAGCAACATCATGCGGAACTGGCGTAGTTGTCGGTCCATTATCCCTCCTGAATAGGAAAAATTCCAGTTCTGGCCCCACATTATAGATAAAACCTAATTTTTTTGCCTCCCGAATTGCCCTCTTCAATATATATCTTGGATCGCCCTCAAATGGTTTTCCATTGGAGTTGTAAACATCTGCGATAATCCTCGCAGTTGCCTTTTCCTTTGGCCTCCATGGAAGAATTGCAAAGGTAGATGGATCGGGCATAAGATACATATCCGATTCACAGATTCTTGCAAATCCCTCAATGGATGAGCCATCAAACCACGTTCCTTTATCCAATGATTCCTCAAGTTGCTCAACGGGGATTGTAACACTTTTAACAATGCCAAACATGTCTGTAAACTGCAATTTGACGAATTTCACGTCCCTCTGCTTTGCTTCTTCCAAAACCTTTTCCTTAGCTTCATCTATGTTTGTCATTTTCCATACCTCAAGATTATATATTTGTATAAATATTTAATTTCATTAAATAAAAATAAAGAATTCATCAAAAATAAGGCAAAAACAGGAGAAAATGCTCAAATCGCACCTCTCCTTTTTCTTCCGTTCTCATCGATTGCCCACTGTTTTATATTCTAGATTCCAAGAATTATTATGACATCCAGGATTGATGATCTGGATCTGAAGATAATTCGGGAGTTACAGAAGGATGCAAGGCAGAGTTACAGGGAGATAGCAGAGAGATTGAAGGTTGCCGAGGGAACTGTTTACAATAGGGTGAATAAGCTTCTTGAGCTTGGTGTAATTAAGAGATTTATCCCCGATATAGATTTCTCAAAGCTTGGTTATGACCTGGTTGCGATAATAGGCATGATGGTTGAGGGGGATCACTTGCCAAAGATCGAGGAGAATATCGCAAAAAAGCCAAATGTATCTGCGGTTTATGATGTCACCGGTGATTATGATGCCATAATAGTTGCAAAATTTAAGGACCGTGATTCCCTGAACAGGTTTGTGAAGGGGATTCTGGCCATGCCACATGTGAAAAGGACTTACACAATGCTTGTTCTGAACGTGATGAAGGAGGAGCATGGGATTGAGATATGAACGCAAATAATCTTCTTTTGCAGAATTAAAGGGGCACATATGAGACTCGCGGCACTAACCTCGGGGGGGAAGGATTCCTTGTATGCGGTTTATCTTGCAAGGAAGGAGGGTCACGATATTAGATATCTACTTTCGATGATTCCAGAGAGTCACGAG
>QMZG01000071.1 GCA_003663045.1 Candidatus Altarchaeales archaeon | reverse complement strand
CTTTATTTCATTCATAAAAGTATTTGGGGACTATCCGTTAATAAGGGTGTTGGACTTTCTCCTGCCATTTAGAGAATTCGATTACCCTCTTACTGAGATAGCGGAGAATTCGGGGGTTGGATGGAGCACTATACATAGTTTCTGGCCCAAACTGATGGAAAGCGGAATTGTAGTTAAAACACGGCAGATTGGCAGGGCAACCCTCTACATACTGACTCTGGGGAATCCCATAGCACAAGAGTTAATAAGACTGGACAATAAGATCATAAAATATTTCTCTGAACAGATAGCGAAAGAAGAGCTGGAAAAGAAAAAGAAGCCCCTAGCAGTTCCGTCTCCTGTTGGGGTTTAAAATAAAGGAAATTTTATTTTCTGTAAACTCTGTAGATTGTAAATACCTGCTTTGGATTTTCCTTTCTTACATGTCTGGCAAAGATTGTAAGTTTATACTTATCATGCATGCTCTTGCAGATGCCTTTTTTAAATCTTGGGTCAACAGCACACCATGCCCCTTCCAACCACATGACACAGTCTGTCTTTTCAAATACATCGTTCATTACTCTATCATCTAGACCAAACCATGTCTGTAGGGAATTTCTTCCTTCTACAAGGAATATACTTGGATTATGGGTCAATACATAACAATTCTCTGGGATAGAATCCATGTTGGGCATGACAAGGAGATCGTGCATGTCTCTTGCATACTGTGCCTGTTTGTCCGGAACAAGGATAAATCGAATATTCTTTGAGAGGAGGACTTTGGAATTACTGATATTCATAATATAAGGCTTCATAGGGGGATGGAATGGGGCTTTTTTAAGCTCTTTATAAAGTGATGATTCGGGCTTTAGATCAAACAACCAAATAATGCCTTCCGTAAACTGAGTATAGGGAATATCTGAAAAGAATAGAAAAGATATAAAAACTGAGGAAATAACCATCAGGGATGCAAAAATTGAGAAAATTTTTTTTATGATTTTCAAAGAATTATATGAAATATTGATTGTAGGGTTTTCTAATGATTTTAGTAACCAATTTAAAATAAATAGAATGCCTTTGAAAACGCCGTTGAAAAATTTTGTCAGCAATCTTCCTAGAACAAACGCCCCATAACCCCCAATAATAACCACCGGCATGAAGTAGATATTAATAAATCGGAAGCCTATACCTCCATTGTCTACACCCCCTGCATAGAACAATACAAATAATGTAAAAAAGGTCAGAAACCATACCAGATTGAAAAGGAATATTTTTCTCCCTTTTGGAAGTAGATAAAAAAGTCCAATTAAAGATAAAATGGTGAAAAATACAGGATGTAGATCGCCGGTAAACCAGAACATTGTATTGACTGAGAGGTTATGGGGGATATATTCCAGGCCAAGCCTTTTTCCATTCGGCGCCCCCCATGTCTCCCGTTGGCCTTTTATATACATATGTATCAGGTGTGGTGTTATCAAAAGAAAGAACAGAACCCACGGAATCCAGAATCTGTAGTCTGTTAATTTCTTTAACAAACCCCTTTCAAATAACAAAAATGCAAATATTATCGGGAATATAAATATAACCCCCTCAGGTCTTATCTGAACCGTGAAAGCAAGAAGACTCGCAGCTAATAAATGAGAATAAAATTTTCCACCTTTAAAGTACAACAAATAGGTGAGTATTGTCATCAGAGAGAAAAAGGCAAATGGAACCTCAGTAGCAATACTCCCAGACCATATGATATGTGCTGGTGTGAGAGCGAATAGTAAAGCTGCAAATAATGCGATTTCCTCATCCCTTTTGTCTTTGTTTTTAAATAATAAATATGAGACAAGAAAAACGAGAAGTATAGATAACGTTCCTATTGATGTGGAAATAGAAAATGCTAAACTTTCGCTGGATCCAAATATCCTATAGAAAATACTAAGAAAGAATGGCCATCCGGATGGATCTTTGTTAAGAATTCCCTCCGTACACTTTGTTGGTGTGCCATAATTGCATAGGATATTCCTACCCTCTGTAGCAATAGAATTTGCTATTCCCGAGTACAGATCCTCATCAAAGAATATTCTATGGGTGTGTGGAACCACAAACTGCCTGAGACAGAATCCCAAAATGACAATCGAGATTAAAAACATCCACGTTTCCTTTCTTATCCCACCGAAATATCTTTTAAATTCATTAAAGCCGAGAACTAAAGAAATCAGGATCAGAATGAATGCGATAGAAAAGAATATAGGTTCTAATGTCATTAATTCATTTTCATCTACGCTAAACAATTTGTGATTCATTACAATGTAACCCAGGATCAATATAAAAAGTATACTGAGAATTGAAGGAAGTATTCTTATCAAGATATTTTCAATTTTTTTTATCTCATCCATTTTATTTCAATTCCACAAAAAAATTTCCAATTCCCATGTAAGGAGCCTTTGTCTTTAACATCGTCTCTATCGCATCTTCTGGTGAATTAACTATTGGGAAGCCATGAAGATTAAAACTCGTGTTTAGGATAATCCCCAAGCCGGTATTTTTCCTCACCTCCTCTATCAGTTTTCTGAATCTTGGATTTTCATCCCCCAGCATCTGGGGTCTTGCAGATCCATCAACATTAACTACCGATATAATCTTATCTCTGACTTCCTCTTTTGAGAGATAGCCCATGGTCATAAATCTATCATGGGCGTCTACATCTAAAAATATCTTTTCCGCTTCTTCTTCCAGAAGCGAGGGACAGAAAGGTTGGAACCACGACCTCTTTTTAATCTGCAGATTTAATTTATCCTTAATTTCTACTGGAGAAGCTGGGGCAAGAATGCTTCTATTCCCCAATGCCCTTGGACCAAACTCCATCCTCCCCTGGTACCATAGAGCAAATTTTCCATTAGAAAGGAGTTCTCCAGTATACTCAGAAATATCCTCTCTATACTCATAATTCATTCCGTATTTCTCTAATTTTTCTTTGATTTCATCCTCTGAAAATTCATTACCCAGATAGGCATTCTCCAATCTCTTGGGTTTACAGCCATTTTCCTTTAGAGATACATAGAGGGCAGAACCTACCGCCAAACCACCATCACCCATATGTGGGAAAACGAACCATTTTTTTAGACCGGAATTAAGCCTCAATTTTAGATTAACCTTTATATTGGAAGCAACTCCTCCTGACCATACCACATTCTTAATTCCAGTCTCAGATATTGCATTTTCAAATAACTGACAAATATGCTTTTCCAGAGTCCTTTGAGCCATATAGGCTAATTGCTCTCTTGGTGTATTCCAGAGTATTTTTTTCAGTCTTTTGTATTTTCCAATTGTAGAATATCTACATTTAACCTGTAAGCCATCAACCTCAAAAAAATCCATCAGCTTATTCTCATCATCTGGAACCTGATAGGCAAAATCCGAAAGGGCCATCACCTTTCCTTCATCTTCCAACTCTCGCATTCCTAATAGGGTAGTTACCTGTTCAAAGAATATTCCGAATGAGTCTCTTGCGGGAATGGAAGAAATCCTCTCCAAATCTCCATTTTCAAATATGTTTATGGTGCCTGAGAGAGCATCTCCAACCCCATCTAAGGTTATGGAAAGGCACCTCTCAAAACCACTACAAATGGCTGCAGATATGGCGTGTGCAGAATGATGATCGACCATCTCCAAGGAATAATTTCTGAAACCAATTCTATTAAGATTCTTTCTAAAATATCTCTCACTTATCATTCTACAGAATGGAACCTCCCTTATCTCCGTTATTCTATATTTAAAATGCCTTCTGAATTCACTAAACATTGGTTCAGGGATCTTCCTCCTTCTGAAGAGATAGTAATTATCCTTGAGAAATGGAAATGCCCTGGTCAAGGTCTTTGCAAAATCGGTTGTGGTCACGGCAACCTTTGTTATATCGGCAGGTTTTAGATCCAAAAAATCGAGACAAACCCCGACAGAATTCTTCGGAAATCCAACATCCAGCTTTCTCTTAGTAAATCTCTCCTCATTTACAGCTATCTTTATCTCACTCCCCTCTACGATACATGCACCGGCATCATGCCCGTCCCAGATCCCCAGAACATACATTTTAAGAAGTAGATTATCTTTATTAGATTGTACTTAAAAATTTGATACCACCCAAAACAAGATTCGGTAGATATCTCAAACCAAAAAGTTGGAGGTCTCTTAAAATAAGACTTGGACGCAAATAGAATCCCCTGTATGCCTTATTTCTTACATTTTCCAGATTTAGATCTTTCATAAGAACGTTATGAGAATATTCATACTCAGACCAATTAATCTCTTCATAATTTTTAATTTTTATATCATTGAATAATTCACATCCGGGAAACGGCGTTGCAATATAAAATTCGGCAAAATTCAATGGCAGCTTCTTCGATAATTTTAATGTTTTTTCAATCGTTTCTCTACTCTCTCCCGGAAGCCCGAAGATAAAATGACCTATGGTAGCAATCCCGGATTTTTTTGCCATCTCCACCGCTTTTTGAGACTGTTCCAATTTTATCCCCTTTTTCACGTTGTCTAAGATCTGCTGGTCACCGCTTTCAATTCCAAATGAAATAAGCCAGCATCCAGCCTTTTTCATAGCGTTTAGCATTTCCCGATCTACCGTATCTACCCTACTGTTACAAATCCATCTTATGTTCAATTCTCTTCTGATAATCTCACCACACAAATCCATGACAAATTTCTTATTCAACGTAAAGGTCTCTACAAAGAAAAAGAAATTATTTATTCCCAGAGATTTTACATACTCGATTTCATTAATAACGGAATCCACATTTCTGCATCTGAATCTCTTGCCATAATAGGACGTAGAAACACAAAATGTACAGGAATATGGACACCCCCTTCCCGTGGCTAAGAGAACATATTTTTCTCCAATTATTGGCATTCTGTAATTTTCCAGATTAACGAGATCCCATGCGGGGAATGGCAGTTCATTAACATCAAGAAACTCCCTGTCTGGATTTTTCTTTATCTCAGAATTTTCCTTATAAACTATACCATCCACATCCTTTAATTCCTTCTTTGTAAGTTCATAGGCAGTTATCTCCGGTTCCTTCCTAATCACTATGTCAACCTGTGGGAATTTTATCAATTCATTTGCAAAGTGAGTAGCATGTACCCCAAATATAGCGAATTTGGCATTTGTTACAGATTTTAGACCTTCTATTACCCTCAGATCATTATCAATTGTTGGCGTAGTGGTATTAACAATAACTAAATCTGGATCAAAATTTTTTACCCCGTTTCTTACATCTTCAAATGATAGTTCATCCCCAATTGCATCCAAAAGAAGAACATTATTCTCTTTTCTGGTAAGAGAAGCGATATAAGCAAGAGTCAACGGAGGGTAGACTGACTGAAAAACTGCTGCCCTGTGCTGACAGCGACTTTCCTTCACATACTTCTGCTCAGCAGGTGGATTTAGGAGTAGAATATTCAATTTAATCACGGTAAAGATTCTATCTCGTTATTCCATTTATTAAAGAATCAAGAACTACGAAATCTTTTATCTTACTCCCCTTTTAACCAAATTTTTTCTTTATAATCCTTCAAAACTATTGCCTCACATATATCCTGAATTCCATCTCTCAGCAAATCTATTGGATTCTTGATGTATTGTAAAATCAATCTCTATAAATTTAATAAATTCTCTCAAAACTATGTACTAAATTTAGAATAAATTAATAAAAATAGTAGACTCTGTTCTGTAATGAGGGATTTAGAATTTTGATATTTTTATTATAAAGCATAGAATAATATCATGTTCAATAAAAAGATACTTAATAAAATATCTATTATTGATTTTTTAATCTATACTGTCTTTCTATTGCTTGTTGGATTATCAATTTACAATAGTTTGAGATTTAGATTCACTGTAGATGATGCTTATATAGGTATAAGATATGCACGCCACTTTGTTGAAGGAAGTGGATTGGTTTATAACATTGGCGAAAGAGTTGAAGGATATTCTGATTTCTTATGGATAATTTTATTGAGTTTTTTCGGATTCCTTGGATTCAACTTTGTATCTGCAGCTCATTTTTTAGGATTGTTTTCCAGCGTATTAACATTG
>QMZG01000070.1 GCA_003663045.1 Candidatus Altarchaeales archaeon | reverse complement strand
TCACTGCTGTAGAGATTTGGAGACCATTTAATGCCGTTATCTGTTGTTATTGAAACGACCCTTCCAAGACCAAAACGCCATACCGTAACCACCGGCTTCTTAGCCTCTGTTGTGATCAAAACCTGTGCTATTGATTTTCCACTGACACTATTATACCTCTTTATGGTTGTATCTGACAGTTCTATATTCTGGGTTATGAAGTGATATTTATTGTAGATATCCAGCTGATATTTTTCCTCGTCCCTCTTTTCCTCCTTTTCCTCAAATTCCAGTTTTAATCTCTCCCATTCTTCTGGCCTGAAATAGAGACCATTGCCATCTGATGCCAATTGATTCATGAATCCTTCATTGGTATCAAAACCCACCCCTATTGTATAGGTAGTTATACCCTTTTTACTCATTGCCTTTATCTTTTTTAGTGCGTTAATCCTACCAGCCGTCCATATTACGCCATCGGAGATTATTATGAGATACTTTTTACAGGAGAAATCCTCAAGTAGCCGATCTGCCCGATCAAGAGCATGAAGCATATCGGTGCCGCCACCAAACCTCAGTCTTGGAATTCTATCCTCAATTTCATCCCTATTCTCACTCAATTTTCTGATATTAGAAATAGTAAATGCTTCAACATTAAATGCGATAACACCTACATAGTCATTGGGATCAAGTTGCCTGACGATATTTAACGCCAATGCCTTTTCCACATCGATCTTTGGATTCTTTGTTAAACCATACCCCGCACTTTGAGATATGTCAATCATTAAAACTACTGCTATCTCCTTTCTCCTCTTCTCCGGCTCCTCAATAGACCTCACCGGCAGTATGGCCTCAAATTGATGATTTTCATGATAACCCCCTTTTTCATATGCCCTATCTCCTCCAACAACCACCAAGCCATTACCATCTATAACGTATTCATGCAGGGAATTCACCACATCACTTGTCAGAATACTGGAATTTTGATTATCTAAGAATACCGCACAGTAATCTTTAAAATTTTTTCTCACATCATCTGTCACTGTTACATCGTAATTTTCCTTCAAAACCTGAACCAATGGAGAATTCTCCTGATCCGTAACTATTAGGATACTGGGTTTCTCAACCACATCAACGGTCTTTGTAAATCTATTATTCAATTCGAAATAATCTCCACTCTCTGGGATTATCTCCGCGGTTATTTTGTGCACCCCCAGTTCTTTGAAGGAGATGGTATATCCCACGGATCTGGTGTCACCACCCTGTCTGATAATAGAGGAATTAACCTTCTGGTCATCCACGAAAAGATCCAGTCGGTATTTGGCGGCCTTGCCCAATTTTGCAATATCTACCGTAAACCTATAGTCAGAATTTGCGGGAACCCTTTTCTCTCCATTAATCCCTTTAATGTATATCTCATCCTCAGACAATTTTGGTGTTAATGCAAATATCCTCGCTCCAGTTTCCCCCAGAATCCTTGCAACATCCTTTGAACTTCTACCATAATTATTGTTTCCATCACTTATCAATATCAGGAGGTTATTCTCCTTTGAAAGCCCAACGAGGTTTTGATATAATGCATTCCCGATCTCTGTTCTATTCCCGGATGAAAATTCCCTCATATTGACGCTTTCAAACCCCGTGGAATTCTTCATCCTGTTCTTAATTTCATGATATATGGTGTTCGCTAAGGATTCATTTTCCTTGTAGAGCGACATGCTCTCGGACCCGTCACTGAGGATTGTTACAGAAGATACATCCTGAAATTTTTCAGTAAATTCTATCAGATATGGTGATGAAAGTGCAATTAAGACTAAAAGAAACAGGAGGGATCTGGATGAGAGGAAGAGCCATTTCTTCATATTCATCCCGGGCTTCCTTATGTACAGGAAAAGGATTAGAGCCATTGGAAGTATCAGGGTCAATACCAGAGGCTGTTCTATGCCGAAATTTTGGAATTCTAAAGTCATTTTTATTCAGTTAGTATCATGATATGAATAATAGAAATGGTTTACCTGCCCTGCCAATTTCTCGAGTTCTATGTGAACCCTTCTCAGAGCATGAACCCTCTTTTAAATCTTTGCCGAGTTCTTTAAAATCATCTTTCTCAAGTCCAGGAGAAAACCATAATCCTTAATAGCGGAACAATAGGGGTTTCTTTTAATTCTCCCGATATACCCGTTCTTTTCCAACCTGGAGAGGGACTCTATGTATCTCATTTTTTGTTTCAATTGATCATAATTATTTAGGACTTTATTAAAATAATAAATTTATCAGGAATATGCGAAAAAAACAAAAGGATGTAAAGGTAAGGTTAAGCGATTTACTTAGCAACCGAAGGTTCGGCCACATCCTTGCGAGTTTGTAGTGAAACCCAAAACCAAGATCGAATACTTTAGGAGTAGGGAGTTTTAAGGTTGATGGTACCGAGCCTTCTGTAACAAAATTTAAAGGATAAAAACAAAGAGGTTAATAAGAAATGAGACAAATCAAGAGGATAATAATCGAAGGAGAGAAGGTGCATAATGTTGGCTATAGACCCTTCCTCTTATGGAAGGTTCGGGAGATTGGGATCTCAAACTACGATGCAAGGAATGTGAAAGAAAACGGTATGGAGAGGGTGGTGGTCTCAGTTGGAGGAGAAGAGAAGCAGATTCAGGAGTTTGTGAAATTTGTTAAAGAGAACTATCCCGAGAAGGCAAGGGTTAGCAGGATATGGGAGGATCCAAAACCTCCAGAGAGGGTGATGCTTGTTGATGAATATGACAAAGTACTTGCTGCAGAGCAGCAGAATACGGTGGTCCAATCGGGACTTGTAATGATTGATATGCAAAAAGAAGCACTTAGAAATCAAAGAAAGATGCTCGACAAGCAGGATCAGATGCTGGAGAAGCAGGATCAAACTATAGGGGCGATAGACAAGCTTGATGTTAATGTGAATATGAGATTTGATAATCTCGATGTTAAATACGGAAAAATCGCTGAGAACATGGAGAAAATTCTCGAAGAGATGAAAGAGGAGAGAAAAGAAGCGAGAAAGTCTATGGAGAGGATACTGAATGCTATTCTGAAACTTGCCGAAAAATCTGGATGAAATACCCTATTTTCGAGACAAAAATCTTTGCTAATCTTTCTTTAAAAAGAAAGACAAGAAAAATCCCTTGATTTATATACTCTACTAGAAAGGTTTTTATATAATGTTTTCTAATATAATATCATGGATATCAGAGAGATAAAACGAATTGTTCTTGAGCAGAGAGAGGAAACAGATGCCACCTTCAGAAATGAAAAAATAGTGGAAAGGGAGGGTAAAGAGGTAAAGAAATACCTAGACTACCCCAACATCTTATCCATACTGGGAGTGAGAAGGTGTGGTAAATCAATATTCTCTATCCTATTGTTCAGTGATAAAAATTTTGGGTATATCAACTTTGACGATGAAAGATTACTTGATTTCAAAACCAAGGATTTCAACAGTCTGCTTCAGGCATTCTATGAGCTTTATGGAAGCAACTTAGAGTACATAATACTCGATGAAGTTCAGAATGTTCCCGCCTGGGAACTGTTTGCCACCAGACTTAGAAGAACAAAAAAGATTATAATAACCGGAAGCAATTCGGAATTGCTTAGTGGTGAATTAGCCACTCATTTAACTGGAAGATATATAGACTTCACCCTTTTCCCATTCAGTTTCAAAGAGTTTCTGAGATACAGAGATATAGCATTTCCAGAAGACGTGTTAACTACAAAAGAGAGGGCAAATCTCTTCAATGAATTAAATGACTACCTAACTTTTGGCGGCTTTCCCGAGAGGTTTAAATTTGGAAATGCAATAATTGAAAAAATCTATAGCGACATTATCACAAAGGATGTGATATTCAGGCACAATATAAAAATGAGGGATGAACTCCGGAAAATAGCTAAATACCTGATAAACAATTTCTCTTGTGAATTCACCTACTCATCCCTAAAAAAAATTTCACAGGTAAAGCATATCTACACGATCTCAAACTGGGTTTCTTATCTAGAAGAGGCATTTCTCATGTTTAAGTTAGAGAGGTTTTCCTTTAAACTAAAGCAGCAGGTTCTCGCGCCAAAAAAGATATATTGCGTTGATAATGGATTAATCTCCATGGCAGGATTTGGGTTTTCAGAAAATAAAGGCCGGTTGATGGAGAACCTAGTTTTTATTGAGTTGCTGAGAAGGGATTCATATGGGCATGTTCGGGAAATATCTTACTGGAAGGATCATCAGCAGAGAGAGGTTGATTTCGTTGTCAGGGAAGGTTTTAATATTAAGGAATTAATCCAGGTCTGCTACAACATAGATGACTTCAACACAAGAAATAGGGAGCTTAAATCCCTTGTAAAAGCATCTAAGGAGTTGAAATGCAGCAACCTTCTTGTAGTAACATGGGACTATGAAGCTGTGGAAGAATTTAAAGGTAAGGAGATTAAGTTTATTCCATTATGGAAGTGGTTGTTAAACGTATCCTGATTCACCCCAGATACTCCTTTGGGCAGTCTACCTTTGCTCCAGTTCCGAAGGGAGTAACCCTTTTCTCGATGAAACCAACATATGAAAATCCTCCGGTAACGCCAATACTGAGGGAGATCTTTCGGATGAGTCAGGAACCAATAAAGGACAAGGAGCACATCTTCAGCCCAGATGGAACTGGTCTCCCCACATCGATGAAACAACTGGGAAAATGACTGCAGAAAGGTCTGCCTTCGAGCTGGCAGAAAATCCTCATGACAATGAGAGCCCCTACTTTGAGCCATTGGTCAGCTGATGCTGCTTACCTCTCCAGGGACAATTGCAATCTAGTTGTTGAAGCGGGAGCTGTTCCAAGGATATATCCAAAGCAAGGGGTTACTTTATCCAGGATCCGCAGGAGTGGCTCAAAGAACATACCCGCTCGATATCCGAGAGTGTTTTCTCTGCCTTCAAAAGGGACTTTCCCCTGCCTTTACGGAGACGGATAAAGCTGCGAAGAAAACAGGAAGCCTTTACCAGAGCATGTGACTACAACCTCAAGATGCTGTGCTACCTGAAGTACCTAGAGAGGATATTAGCTATCGAGGTATGGGATACATGAATTATGTCCCAAAGCCTGTAACAACCTGATTTAATAAGTCCAAAAGAGAATACTTTAATTATATATCATAATGATTCATGGCGAGGTGATAACAATGGCAGAATATATGAATGTGCATCTTCCAAAGTTGTTGGAAGAAGAGGCAGATTTCTACATCAAGGCAGGTTTTTACTCCAGCAGAGCAGAATTGATAAGGGAAGCTGTGAGATATTATCTACAACACGTCCTGAAAGCGAATGTAGATATTGCAGTAGGGTTATATAGCAAGGGGGAGATTTCATTGGGAAAATCTGCAGAGCTAGCTGGGGTGAGTTATGAGGATATGCGGCAGATTTTGAAGGCCAGGGGAATTGGGATTAAAATAGGGCCAGAAAGCGTAGAGGAAGGAAGGAAAGAGATAGAGGAACTTAAAAAGAGAGTAAAATGATTATTGCAGATACCTCTGTTCTCAGCGCTTTCGCAATTATCCAAAGGATTGACCTTCTGAAGAAAATCCTGGGAAGAATCTATATCCCCAAAGCCGTTTTCCTAGAGATTTTGGATAGTAAAGACGAAAGATTGATAAAGGAAGTAAAGAGGTACATTGATGAAAAATTTATCTCCATCCTCCGTCCAGAGCCAATAAAAGAAATGGAGGAATTTAAGGAAAGAAATAGGCTTGGTCCAGGTGAGAGCGAGGCAATTCTCATAGCAAAGCACGAGAAAGGTGTAATACTCTTAGATGATAAACGAGCCAGAGAGGTGGCAAAGCACGAAAAAGTAGAATGCTATGGTACTTTAGCTTTATTAAGAATTTGCTATGAAAAGAGGGTAGTGGAGAAAGAAGAGCTAAAGTCAGTTCTAGATAATGTAATCGAAAAAGGAAATTTGTACGTTACTCCCAAACTCTATGATTGGGTTTTAAGATAAATACAATAGGTTTTCATATCTGGTAAAATCATATAAGATAATTAGCTGTTAAAAAACAGCAAGTATAAAATAAACATATTCCGAAATGGG
>QMZG01000069.1 GCA_003663045.1 Candidatus Altarchaeales archaeon | reverse complement strand
TGTTGGTTGCTGGTGCTGGGAGCGTATCAGCATTTAAGTTTGTGATAGAAACTAAAGCCAGTGGTAACGACTTTGATGCAACAGATGAATTTGAGGTCAGTGAAGATGTATATGTATGGGGATATGGTTTTTCCGATCCTGTTGATGTTTATATAGTTCCCGATAGAAACGACTGGCAGGATGGTGATATGATTGCTGTTATGGATAGCATGGGTACTGTTGAGGTGAATATCTCCATAAATCAACGACATACAAAAATATGGGATGCCCCACTTACCATAGGAAAATTCGATGTAGTTGTTGATGATGATCAGAATGGTCGCTATAATGCTGGAACTGACTTCGTTGATAGTATGCAGACGTTCGGCTTTGAAGTCGTCCCCGAGGCGAGTACTGTAGTCCTGATGGGTGTCGGACTGGTTTCGATGATTGGGTATGTTGGGGTCAGAAGAATACGTGGGGTATAGATAGAACATACAGGATGGACTATGGACTTCAATAGGGTTTTGATTATTCTACTTCTTCTCTTGTTTTATCTCCCCATATTCTCCGCTTTAATTGATTCCTGGTTGATAGACCCGTATTACTCCCATGGGTTTTTAGTGCCCATCATATCTGCTTTTTTCATCTGGAGGAAAAGAAATTTGTTGAGGTATTCGGACCGGGATTTCAATTATGGGGTTGTAATACTGGCTCTGGGGCTGTTTTTTTATGGTATCGGGATATTCTATAGGTCGTTGTTTGTATCTGCGGTTTCCTTTATTGTGGTGCTGTCCGGGCTGACCCTGTGTTTCTGTGGAAGAGATGTTTTACATGAATTCATGTTTCCGATCTGTTTTCTCATCTTCATGATCCCCCTGCCGTTCACGGACTATGTCAGTTTTCACATGCAGTCGTTTACCGCTGCCTGCACGACGTCGATCCTTCGTTTGATGGGAATTCCGGCAACCAATGTTGCATCCCAGATTCTTCTGGAGAATGTTTTCTTTGTCATCGGAGAGCCCTGCAGCGGATTGAGAACGATGATAGCACTGCTTACCCTGTCTGCCGTCTTCGTGTATGTCGTTGAGGGGCACCCAAATAGAAAGATTGTCCTGTTTCTCAGTGTTTTTCCAGTAGCCGTAGTAGCCAATATTTTAAGGGTAACCTCCATATTATTGATAGCAAATTACTATGGAAAGGAATCTGCCATGCAGTTCTTCCACGATTTTTCCAGTCTATTCCTGTTTTTACTCGCATTCGCGTTTTTAATATTGATCGGTAAGTGTTTAGGATGTTCAAATCTCAGGAATATATGACGGTGGTTGGTCTGTTCTCGTTGGTGGGGGTATGTATCCTGCTGTTATCATCACCCGAGGATATATTCTCCAACCTCATGGTTATAGACGTCAGTAAAACCCACAAAACGCCATATGAGATCCTCGTTACCACGATCTTTGACTTTAAGAATACCGAGGAACTGGGGAATCTCCCGAAGGACATCGGAGGGTTGCACTCCAGAGATGTACCGATCAGCAAGACAGAAGGCAAGATGGGCGCCGTGATGAAGAGGATGTACAGTAATGGCACAGATGCCGTGTTATTTATGCTGCTCTCCAGTGAGAATATGAGTGCATTCCACAGCCTGGAGGTATGCTACGGAGGCAGATGGAATGTCACGGAGAAGGAGGTTATTCCGATCAGGGTAAGAAGACTCGGGGAGGGCGGATTCCACAACGTGCACGTAAATAAATTCGTTGTTCAGAGGGGGAACCTTGAGATGGTCGTCCTGCACTGGTTCATGTGGAAAAGTGGAGTCGTTAGAACCGAAAAAAATTTCGTGCTCATCCAGGTAGCTACCCCAATCGAGGAGAGTAAGGAAAGAGCGATAGATCTGACGAAGAGGTTTATCGCGGATTTTTTCCTTCGGATATATAAACCCGTAACAAAATCGAAGATTATTGCCGAGCAATTAGTGGATAGGTTCGGGTTATTCGGGTTCGTTATTAACCTGTTGCTTATTGGCTTACCACTGATCATGATATTTAATGCAAGGATTAGAGGACGATGATGCAATTGAATAGATTTCCAAAGGATTTGTGGGTAGTGTTGGCAGCTGTGCTGTTAACGATGGTCTTCGTAATTGTACCTCCCCTGAATGAAACATTCGTCAGGATGGTTCTTGGCCCGATTATGGTATTATTCCTGCCCGGATATTCTCTGATCTCCGCACTGTTCCCGAGGAAAAAGGATCTGGATGGAATAGAGCGGATCGCACTGAGTTTCGGTCTGAGTATAGCCATAACACCTCTACTTGGTCTGATCCTGAACTATACGCCATTTGGGATCAGACAGATTCCGAGTCTGATCAGTATCTCGATTTTTACGATAATCTGCACCATAATGGCATATATAAGACGATCGAAGGTGAATGAAAAAGAAAGGTTTGTCTTATCATTTACGTATAAGCCGACGCTTCCAAAAAAGAGGGTAGATAAAGCTCTCACCATTATCCTGATACTATCCATTCTGGCATCGATATCCGCTCTGATTTATGTGATAGTAACACCGAAGCGGGGGGAAAAGTTCACGGAGTTCTATATCCTTGGCCCCGGGGGGATGGCAGATAATTATCCAAAGAACCTCAAAATCGGGGAAAACGGCACCGTGATCATAGGTATTGTAAATCACGAGTATGAATTGATCAATTATACACTTCAGATAACGCTGGGCGATAAACTTCTGAAGGAGACAACTATCAAGTTAAACCACAATGAAACCTTTACGGAGAATTTTACATTTTCACCAAAGGAAAAGGGAAGAAAGAAATTGAAATTCTTGTTATATAAAGGGGGTTCAGGAGAACCCTATAGATTACTACACCTCTGGATCGATGTAAAATGAGGATCGAAAGCTATGAATTTGGAAGAATTGTTATCGATGGAAGAGAATACAGAAATGATGTGATCATCTTTGAGGATCATGTCAAAGGGGATTGGTGGAGAAGGGAGGGTCATAGATTGCAGATAGAGGATCTGGATGAGATTGTAGAGAAGAAGCCAGAATTGTTAATAGTGGGGACTGGATACTCGGGGCTTATGGTTGTTCCCAAGAATGTCGAGGATTATCTGAATTCTCTGGGGATAGAATTAAAGGCAATGGATACGAGAAAGGCAGTTGATCTCTACAACAAGGTTTCTGGAGAAAAGAGGGTAATTGCCGCGTTACATCTGACGTGTTAAATATACGGAATCCCAAAGTAGATTATGGACCAAGGACTTTGTGATATCTGCGGAAATGTCGGAAGATTGCATACTTGCGTTCTGTGTGGAAAACGCGTTTGTTCCAAGTGTTATATCCCAGAAAAGGGGATATGTGTAGCCTGTTCTAGGGGAATGCAATTTGAGATGGGCAGAGAGAAGCGATTACAATAATTTTATTTAACTAATCTATCTACTATCTTTAACATGAAGATCTGTTACTACCTGGAACTGGAATCCATGCTCAAGGTCGGCGGTATTGGTGCGGCAATAGATAACCAGAGGAAATCCATGGATCTCAATAACGTTCCCCATACTAGTAACCTAAAAGAGGATTTTGATATTATTCACATCAATATCATTGGCTTGAAGTCTCTGTATATTGCCAAAAAGATGAAGAAATTGGGGAAGAAGGTAGTTCTACATGCCCATGTTACCGCAGACGACTTCAGGGATAGTTATCATTTCAGTAATTCTATTGCGCCATTTTTACAGAGATACCTAACCTATTACTACAATCAAGCCGACCTCGTCCTCTGCCCGTCTGAATATACGAGGAGGGTTCTGAAAGGCTATGGGGTGAATAAGGAAATCAGGGTCATTAGCAATGGCGTAGATATAGAAAAATTCAAATCCTCAGAGAAGAAGAGAAAAGAATTTAGGGAAGAATTTTCTCTGGAGGGGATGGTTCCCTTCTCCGTGGGACATTTATTTATCAGAAAGGGGATTCAAAGCTTTATTAATATTGCAAGAGAAATTGATAATAGATTTATCTGGATCGGAAGGAGATATAGATGGTTAGAGGACCCGAGGGTTAAAAAATTGGTAAATGAAGCACCAAAAAATGTTACATTCATAGACTACATCGATGACATAGTATCTGCATATTCTGGTTGCGATATATTCTTCTTTCCCAGCCATTGCGAAAACCAGGGGATCGTTCTTTTGGAAGCGAGTGCCTGCGAAAAACCGATCCTGGTCAGGGACATTCCCACCTACAATGGTTGGTTGAAGGATGATTACAATTGTTTAAAGGCAAGGGATGATGAGGAATTCGGGATTCAATTAAAGAGGCTTATCGATGATGAATGGTTAAGACATAGACTGGCAAGGAATGCATTCAAACTCTCCAGAGAACATTCACTTCAAAAAGTAGGTGCTAGGTTAAAGGCTATTTATGAATATTTATTGAAAAAGTAAAAATAAAAAGAAGGATGAAAATAGGAATCTTCACAGACACATATTTTCCACAGGTTAATGGCGTTACCTTCACCATAGCAATGTGGAAGGAGAAGCTGGAAGAGAGGGGTTATGAAATTTATATCTATTATCCATCGAGCAGTTACAAACCAAAGGAAAGGGAATTCCCCTTCAGATCGTTTGAATTCAAATTTTATAAGGGTTACAGAGTGGCTATTCCCGCAAATATAGCGAAAAAAAGCGAGGATCTGGATATAATCCACATCCACGGCCTGTTTAGTATGGCCATAGCCGCCCTCTATATATCTAAGAAATATGGGCTTCCAAGAATCCTCACATATCATACGCCTGCGGATGAGTATATTGAATACATAACCAGAAAGGGTCCATTGAAAAAAACATTGATGAGGCTCTATAACCTCTGGGAGAAAAAACTTTTGAATTCCTGTAGCGTTGTTACCTGTCCATCCAATGTGATCAGGGAAAGGCTATTGAAGAAGGGGGTTAAAGATGCCTTAGTCCTCTCTAATGGCATTGACCTAAACTTTTTCAAACCGGTAGAGACAGAGGAATTTAAAAATAAATATGGTATAAAAGAAGGCAAGGTAATTGGATTCTGTGGAAGATTTGGTTACGAAAAGCATTTAGAGGATTTAATAGAAATTTCAGATAAATTTGATGGTGAGATAATAATAGCGGGGAAGGGACCCGCAGAAAATTACTACAGAAAAATATCCAAGGACAAAAAGAATGTGAAATTCCTGGGATTTTTGAGCAGGGAGGATCTCTTGGCCTTTTATTCTTCATTAGACCTGTTTATATTTCCATCTACTGCCGAAACCCAGGGCCTGGTAGCATTGGAGGCAATGGCCTGCGGAACCCCCATTGTTGGGGCAAATGCCCTGGCTTTGAGGGATACAATCCAGGATGGGGTGAATGGCTATCTCTATGAAAGAGGAAAGGAAGGCGATTTGATGGAAAAAATGGAACTGGCTTATAAGAACAGGGATAGACTATCGGAGAATTGCAGGGAATATGTGAAACAGCACTCGGTAGATAAGACCATTGAAAAATTGATTGAGATCTATGAGGGGCTGGTGTGATGCTGGATGATTGGGCTTTTCTCAGTATCTTTGCTTCAGTAATCCTCAGTTTTGGATTACATCAAAAATCCTTGAAGAATCCGAATTTAACTCCACAAAATCCCAATATCTAATATTTAATAGGATAATGGATAAATACATCATAAAGGGAACGAAGAAGCTGTTATCCTTGGCAAGAACCAAGATCAGATTGGCTGAAGAATCTGAAACCATTGAATGTAGACCAAAGCCTTTGCCATTGGTAAAACTACTCTCCGGAAAGGAGATAAATACTGTTGCCGATGCGAAGCAATATAGGGAAGATTTGCTGAGGGGTATCGATTTTTCAAATTCCAGGGATGTGGCTAGCACAGTTCTCCAGTCTATGGATATAATCGAGGGTGTGAAATACAAATTTGAACCTGAGGAGTTTCTCGCTAATATCGACGAAAAGGAGATGAGGTCCATTGAAAGGGAAGCAAGGGAAAAATCGCTCCCAGTTAATCTACTTCTGATGACCAAAACGGCTCCAGAGGGTTTGAATATATTCATCGGCTATAAGCGGCCAGAAGGAACCACCTTCCTGAGTGCCGTTCCCACTACACTCTCCCACTTCCTAAATTTTGCATTTAATTCAGATTACCTTTCTCAGAACTTGAAATTGAAAAATATAAGATCTTTTCTCGGTCACAGAACATTAATACTCAATGCCATTCATTTTTCTCTGGGGGAATTTGGTGCTGAATTAAGGGATGAAAC
>QMZG01000068.1 GCA_003663045.1 Candidatus Altarchaeales archaeon | reverse complement strand
CTCCGCGGGGAGTATTGGTATCTCCCTCTCGCTAATTGGATCAATACAATAACTCCCTATTAATTCCTTTCCTTCTATTTCTCCCAAAACGGTG
This sequence comes from Candidatus Altarchaeales archaeon, assembly GCA_003663045.1. Classification (GTDB taxonomy): domain Archaea; phylum Altiarchaeota; class Altiarchaeia; order IMC4; family QMZM01; genus QMZG01. The sequence goes on along the minus strand of QMZG01000068.1, from coordinate 6,253 downwards.
ATTTCTTTATCAAAATACCTTAGCTTTTCTAAAGCCTCTTTACTCAGTAGCCATTCCTCACCATTAACCCTTGCTTTTTGATAAACTACCTTGGGATTTAGCCACATATTCGTAACCCCAAAAATGGTCTCTGGCCTTAATGTAGCAGCAGGTAGAATTAAGGAATTAGATTTTAATTTGAATTTCAGGATAATGAATTCATTTATCGAGGCGTTTTCACCCCCCATCAGATCATGATCTCCGACGGGATTATCACAGGAGGGACAGTATCTCACTGGATGCTCGCCCTTTCTTATCAGGCCTTGTTGGTAAAGTTTTTTATATTGCCATTCAATGAATTTACTGTATTGAGGTGTTATACTGAGAAATTCTCTGTTCCAGTCGATGGAAAACCCCATCCTGATCATATTCTCCCTGTATTCATTAGAAAAATACTTCACGATATTCTCGGGTTCTTTAAAACCCTCAAGTATTTCCTTCGGAACCTTGTATAAGTCTCTATAAATTCTCAATGTCTTTTCATCCCCTCTTTTAATTCTTTCGGCAACCCCAATAACCGGGCTTCCGGTAACGTGCCAAGCCATTGGAAAAAGAACATTGAAGCCCTGCATTCTCTTAAATCTGGCAATAACATCTGGAACCGTATATGTCCTTCCGTGACCCACATGCATAGAACCAGAGGGGTAGGGAAATGCAACAGTTAGATAGAATTTCTTCCTTCCGGGATCTGGCTTTGCCTCAAAGATTTTTTCTTCCTTCCATCTCTTGAGCCACTTCTTCTGAATTTCAACTGGATTGAATTTTGAGGTCATTTTTAGAATCTGATTTATTCAACACTTTCTTTATACCCTCTCCTGATCTTTATAAATCTTTATAATTTATACTCCTTTAATAAATTTAAAGCTCTATTTTCAATGATTTCCTTTCTCCCTTATGGGATTCAATAGTGTTTCGACTCTTATTTTTAATTCCTCTTCATTTTTCGATTTAAAGCAGATATAGATATTCATCTCTCTTCCTGTATACTTTTCTACCCTCCCCAGAGATCTTAATTCACCTTCCAGCCAGTCGAGATCCACTGCTTTGTACTCCCCTCCGGGGTGAGCCAGATTAAAACCAATCGCTGTGTACTCCGCAATAATAACCTTTTCTTTTGCAACCCTGTAAGCCTCGTGAACAAATTTTTCCCTTTTGTCTAAGGGAATATGATGTAAGACGCCATAGCCAACAACCACATCAAATTTATTATCTTTATAGGAAAGGTTGGTTGCATCATCAAGCTCAAATCTGATCCCTTTAACCCCCTCCCGCGCTGCCTCTTTCTTTACCTCCCTTAATTTTTCCCTAGATATGTCAATACTAACTACTTTACAATTGAAATCCCTTGCCGCGATGATCCCCAGGGGTCCGGCCCCTATATCCAGCAGGGTTTTATTCCTCACCTTGCCTTTTTCCAGTACCTCGGTTCTTAATTTTAAACCATTTAGATTTTCTCTCATTTTATTTTTACACAAATCTACCGTCCGATCTCTGCCCGTATACATTACCGGATCTTTTTGAAAGCCACCCCGTTCGCTCCACCTCTCGTATATCAAATTCTGGAACGTAGGGTTTAATATCCAGTAGGGGGGTATTATCCAGAATGTCCACATCCCGGATATGGAGTGTGCAACCCTCAACCCTAACGAGACGTACCACGGAGATGCCTATGGGGTTTGGTCTTCCCGGGATTCTCGTGGCAAATACCCCACGTCTGTTATTATCCATATATGGCCTGACCTCCAGTGAGTATTGCCCGGATAGATGGAAGTGATAGATCAGGATGATATGCGAAAACCCATCCACATCCTTGAGCCCCGCACAGTATTCAGGTAATATCTCTACCGTTCCAGCAACCCCTCTGGCACCGGCTGGTTGTATTGGCATCCCTTTGACATCCCTGAAAGGGGAATGGATAACCCCTATGGGTTTGTATCTGACCTCTTTCATTCTCCAATATACTTAGATTTATGCTATAAATCTAATCTAGATCAACAAGGCCCCGATCCTCTGGATCTCTGGGTTTAATATTGCCTCTAATTTTGGTTTTATCGTTCTACTGAAGTATTCTCTCTCAGTTTTTGTTAGTTTTTCACCCATTAGTTTCTTCATGATGATCTCCTTCTGTTTTTCGGAGAAGAGTTTGGAGAGCTGAGATTGCGTCTTCAGTTCTAGGGAAAGACCTATCCTCTCCGAGAGTTTTTTCCTCTTCCTTTTTTCATCCATAAGAAGATAGTTGAAGAAGTTATCCTTGAAGCTCCCGGCATTAATACGAATATAAAAATCTCTATTTTTTATTTCTACGTCAGATGAGCTGAAAAATTTTTCTCTCAGTTCAGACAACTCCTTTGAGTCAATAACCTCTTTTAGATGATCCCTTAGCTTCCTTCTCCATATCGGCTGTATGTTGTAGAGATCATAGGTTAAAAGGCACAGGTATAGCAATTCTTGGATTATTTTTTTGTCTATCTCTTCCTGCTCCGAGATCTTTTCCAGATTTTTCAGGTCCAATTGCTCAGCACTAATGTTTCTGAGGATAACTGGTAATGAGTAGAGTAAACGGGGCTCTCTGGATTTAATTATATCCAGGATTAATCTATCCATGGATTTTTTCTGAGCCCTAATCAGAGGATAGCCGTAACTCTCCAGTTCGATTATCAGTTCTTCAGTCACGGGTTCCATTTTTTGATCTCCTCTATTAGTTCGTTTGTTTTTACTATATTTTTGGATTCCAGTAGTTGTAAGAGCTCCATGATATTTTCCTTGGGATGCGCAACTAATGAAATTTTCATAGTTTCTCTGTATCTTTGGAAAAGTTTTTTGGGATCTATCTCGCATTTTTTGAAGATTTCTATGATGTCATCTATGTCCTTACTCTCTAATCTGGCTAATTTAGTGATTATTATGTCGTACAGGTTTAGTGTTTTTAAGATGATATGTCTGTATTCCTGGATCAATTTTGAATTATGTATCGAGTCTTCAATCAATTGAACACAAAAAATGTAGTCTCTGTCGTAGAGGTCGATAACTAAATTGTTAGGAGATATCCACTTACTTTCATTAATCTTCTCAAAGCCAAGCTCCGTAAATAACCTCCTGATAGCCCTGGAATCCTTTTCCCTAGGCAGATTGAAATCCATATCCAGAGTGGAATGCTTTATATCTAAAAGAGTCAGGGCAGTTCCCCCAACTGCTATCAGATATACCTTTTCTTTAAGGTACGGGTCTATGTCTTTCAATAAATCCAATAGAATTCCTTTAGTAACCATTTTTATACAATTTTTGTATGGATATATACAATTTTTGTATATAATGTATCATAGAATACACCTATATAAATCATTTATGCTATATTAGATCTGGGGAATCGGGCATAAATTTAGCTGGATTGAATTAAAACAATTTGGGAATCATTCTCCATGGAACCTTCTTTCTATAGTCTAGGTATTCCCTGCCGTATTTCTCCAGGAGATCCCTTTCCTCGAGACGTATAATCGGTAGATAGGAGAGGAGATAGGGGATAGAGAATAAAAAGGCATATAATGATCTGAAGAGGATTGCCATTCCCATGGCCAGTAAGCCATTACTCAGGTACAGGGGATTTCTAACAATTCCATATACACCAGTTGTAACCAGTTTCCCCTTGCCTTTCAAAACTGGGCTTATACCTATCTGCTTTTGGGCCGAGATTTTTATAATGAAATTCATCCCAAGGAGGATTATTCCCATAATTAGTGCAATGGGTGTTGGGATTTCCATCCTTGGTCCCTCGGTAAACGGTAAGGCGATTACTGGCACTATGAAGGTTGATAAAGTAAAGATTCTGATAGCTGGTCTTGGTATTCTATTTACCCAGTTTAGTAGTTCTGGCAGGCTAAACACTATTATTGCTATTGTATAGCCCATTAGATAGATGTCCATCCAGAATACTGGATCGATCAAAAAATTATCCGACATTTTTCACTATAAAATAAAGCACATTATCCTCCAGACCAAACCGGCAAATGAAATACCATAGATTAATGACGCTAAGGTTAGAAGTATCGCCCTTTTGGGTCCAAATTCCCTCCAGAGTACGCCAAAGGCTATTATGCACGGGATTTGTAGGGTAGAGGCTACACCGAAGGTGTATATCTGAAGCGGACTTAAGGCTAATGATACTTTATTACCTAGGACCGATAAAAGCATTGCTCCAGTTAAATCCTTCTGCAAAAATCCAAATGCCAGTGGGATGATAGTTAAAGGAGGCAGCCCAAACCAGGAGGTAATTGGTGAAAGGGGTTCCACTATGGCATCAGTAAAACCCGCTGTATCCAGGATACCTAGGCCATTCCCCCCAGAGCCAACAGGGGCATGACTATATATACAAAATCCCTCATCCTGATCCAGCTCTTGGCAAGAACATTTTCGATTGATGGTTTTCTATAGGGGGGCAGTTCTAAGAGTAGAGGTTCACCCCTTATGTGAATAACTTCTTTTATTACAACCCCCCATATCAGCCCGGCAATTAATAGAGTAAGAAAAACAGAAAAAGCCATGCTTATCCCCGAATAAAATCCAACCACCCCCATTATTATAGCAATCCTCGAAGAGCAGGGTACAAAGGTAAAAAATGACACGGTATGAAATCGTTCTCTCCTGGAAGATAAAACCCTCGTAGATATAACCGCCGGTGCGGTACAACCCAGACCTAACGCTAAGGGAATGAATGATTTTCCCGGAAGACCAAATCTCTTCAAAAATCTCTCTGCATTAACGATAAATCTGGAAAGAACGCCAATATCTTCCAGTAAACCCAGAAGCAGATAAAACAAGAATACATAGGGTAAAGCAATGGAAATTCCAGCTGCAAGTCCCCTTATGCCATGAACAAATATTATAGTGATAATAGAATTCTCTCCCGCACCAAAGGAGGACAAAATATCCTCCGTCAGGCCCATGAAGATATCCTGTATAAAATTACCAAGGTATAATAGAATTCCAAAGAGGCTAAGAAAGAATAGGATAGTGATCACAGGACCATAAATTTTATGCAGGAGAATATCATCGATCTTATCTTCCAACTTTCTTTCTTTTTCTTTTTCTAGGGGGATTATCCTGGTAATTTTTTCCGCTATAAATGAAGCCGTACCGTATCTCGTTATAGAGATGTCCTCCGCAACCTTCGGGTGTTCTTTTAGATCTACCTTAGTTCTCTCGATTATCTCTTCATCTTCCAGATATTTATAAAAATCTTTGTCTCCCTCTAGGACCCTCAGGGCGATAAATCTCTTTGGTTCCCCTTTAACATGGACGGAGATTCTATCTATTGCCTCCTCTATATGATCATCATATCTAACACTAAAACCCTCTGCCTTTTTTTTAATTTTCAAGATAGAGTCTAAAAGCTCTGGTATTCCCTTCCCAGTTAGGGGATTTATGGGGATAACCGGAACATTGAGGAGTTTTCCCAATCTCTCGCAATCGATTTTTATCCCCTTCCTCTCTGCCTCCTCTATAAAATTTAGAGCTATGATGGAGGGTATTCCTGCCTCCAGAATCTGCAGAACCATATAAAGGCTTCTCTCGAGAGAGGTTGCATCGGCAATTATTATTGCCCCATCTATTTTTTCTTCAAACAATGCCTTTTCGGTGATTTTCTCCTCTTCGGACCTGTCTGAGATAGAATATATCCCCGGGGTATCCTCGAACTCTATCCTTCTCCCTCTAAAAACCTTTTCTGCCCTGGTAATCTCAACCGTGGTTCCGGGATAATTGGATACGGTAACCCTTGGACCGACCAGGGCATTGAGTAGGGAGGATTTCCCCACATTTGGTTGTCCGATTAAGAGTATTTTGAGTATTTTCATCTTTCATCTTTCAGCACTTCAATTCCCTTTGCTATATTCTCATCCAGGGCAATTTTTTTGTTTCCCGTATTAACGATGATGCTGGCGGAAATTTTATTATTTACCTTTATCCTCTCACCCGGGAATATCCCCAGACTTACTACCCTCTCAAATAATCCCGGATCAGAAAACGTGAGATCGGTGATTATGCCCTCTTCGTTAAGTCTAATTCCCGTCAAGGGGACACCTCTCCTTTTGAGGGTAGATAATTTCTTTATATTACCAATAACCTCCTTGGAAACGTAGTGTTCAAGTGTATGGGCCATTTCATGTGCCTCTCTCTCACCTCTCGTTTTTTTAAAATAGTCCTCGAGGATGAGGTGTTT
>QMZG01000067.1 GCA_003663045.1 Candidatus Altarchaeales archaeon | reverse complement strand
TATTTATAATTAATTGATGTAATCTGTAATATGAGAAAATTCTTATCTCTGATTTTTTTGGTTACAATTATCCTTGGACTCATAGAATTTGGATCGGCGAAATCCTATCAGCCACTGAAGCATAAGTGGGATTATTGCATAAGAGCAGAGGATCTCTATTCTTTAGATTTGGATCGGGATATGCAAAGGGAATTCTATGCATGCACCTATGGCCGTCGTAAAAGTTATGTTAATGTCTTTGATGAGAATGGTGAAATTCTGTGGAACACGTGGGTTAAGGGAAAATATGCGGTTTCAGAGTGCGCATCGGTAGTTGAGACTATCTATATCCTCTATGTTGATGACATAAACGATAATAAAGATCTTGACCTGATTTTTGGTTCTAAGGTGAGGGGGGAAAAGATAAATATCAATCCCATCACCTATATTGAGCGGGAGACCGACCCCGAATCTGGTGCACATAAACAGAAGTTGAGATGGAAATATACCCATGTTGCTGGCATTGTTACTGATATTACATCCGCGGATATGGACAATGATGGAATTAAAGAGATTTTGGTAGCCTCCGCCGATGGTAATGTCTATGTTTTTAGTATAAATGGAAATGTCATGAATAAATATGAGTTAGATGGTAGCGTGTATGATATTTTTACTTCGGATGTGGATAATGATGGACGAATGGAGATAATTGCTGGGACATATAAGAGCATTTATTTAATTGATGGTGGCATTAAATGGGTCTATCCAATAAACAAGAGGGTATCAAGGGTTTATGCAGGTGATTTAGATGATGATCGGAGGGCTGAGATTATTGCAACTGATGGGGATGCCATTCATGTTATTAATCCCGATGGAAAAAGTAGATGGAAAGTAGATCTCAAAGAAATAGCTGATATAGGAGCTTCAGATATAGATAATGATACCTCCACTGAGGTACTGGTAGCGGTTGGGAATAATATAAAAGCATTTTCTTCTGATGGTTCTTTTAAATGGGAATATTCTATAGATGATAGAATCCTTTCCATGCTTCTGTTATCTGAAAATGAATTAGCTATCAATACCGCAAAAAAGATATATGTCCTAGAAACAGATAACAGCTATATAAAAAATCAGACCGCTTACAGGAAATATCTGGAGGCAAATAATTTTTTTCTTCCTCCCAAGGATGACTGTGTCAGTGCACTACCTTTAGCAAAAGAGGCTCTGGAAATCTTTACAGATATAAATAATACCGAGGGGGCTGTAAGATGTAGTTACATAATACGGGTCTGTGAGGGTAGAATAGGGGAGATAGAAGCCAAGAAAAAACTGGCTGATGAATACTACTCGATTGCAAAGAAATCTCTTGATGAGGGAGATTACGAGAATGCGAAGATCCATGCTCAAATGGCGATGGAGATATATGCCGAGATAGGATATAGCTATGATATCATACAATGTGATAGATTGATACAGGAAATAGAAAGGAAAAAATACGAAATAAAACTCGAGGAGGCACATAAATACTATTCTGAGGCGTATTGGCACTATACAAATGATGATTACAAGAATTCAACCATTTACCTAGAAAGGGCAAAAGAGATATATGTAGAATTGAACTATAGTAAAGGGATTGATGACTGTGATTTTTTATTTTCAGAAATAGAAAGGAAGAAAAAGAAAAGGGCTGCAGACAACTTCTATTCTCTAGCATATAAGAGATATCAACTACATGAATATAAAGATGCATTGGCATCCCTGGAACAGGCTCTGGAAATCTATCAAGAATTGAATCTCAGTGATGAAATTTCTAAGAGCAATTCATTAAAGAATTTAACCGAAAGTTACATAAAGGCCGATGAATACTATTCCATTGCCGAAGAATACTACAAATCTGAGAAGTATGAAAATGCCACATACTATGCAAATGAATCTAAGAATATCTACATAAAACTGAAGGATTACAAAAAGGTAGTGGTTTGTGATTCCCTTCTTAAGGATATTGAAGAGAAGAAAAAGGAGAAGGATATGTTTCAATTACTCATGACCTTAGCGGTGGTAATTATTCTTATTATCTTTATTATCATAATCTTTTTCTCTATAAGACGATTTGGGAAAATAAGGCAATGACAATAAGAATTTAGATCAAACATGAAGATTATTATTCTCCGTCTTGGGCATCGGTTTATTCGAGACAAGAGGGTAAGTACCCATATTGCTCTGGTAGCGAGAGCCTTTGGTGCCGATGAACTTGTTATTGATGTTCTGGATAAAAACATTGTGAAAAGTATTTCTATGGTCTGCGATGAATGGGGGGGTGACCTTGAGATCAATTTTGTTAAAGATTGGAAAAGATTTGTTGAGGAATTTCATGGCGATAGAATTCATCTGACGATGTACGGAGTAAATATAAATGACTGCATGGATAAGATAAAATCTTCCGATAGGGATAAATTAGTGATAATTGGTGGAAAGAAGGTTCCATCTGAGATTTATTCTCTGGTTGATTATAATGTTGCGGTTGGAAACCAGCCACATTCCGAGGTCGCAGCCCTGGCTGTTTTCTTGGATAGACTGTTTGAAGGAAAAGAACTAAAGAGGGAATTTGATGGTAAGAAGAGGATAATTCCGCAGGAGAGGGGGAAGAAGGTTGTTGAAGGGAGATAATTTTTCAGCTTTTTTCAGTTATTCAACAGGTATTTTTATATTGTATATACTGTATATAATTGTATTAACCTTATAATTTAACATATATATCAATCTCTAAAGATGGACAACACACATGGTCTTAAAGAGGAAGAACGAAAGGAATTACTGGAGATCATAGATAGTAGGTGCTTAAAATTTGGAAAATTTGATCTGGCTTCGGGGGGTTCAAGTAACTTTTTCTTTGATATGAAAAAGGCTACACTAGACCCAAAGGCTTCTAAGTTGATAACTAAAGCTATACTTGAATTGCTGAGCAGGGAGAATGTAAGATATGTCGGTGGTTTAGAAACAGGGGCTATCCCAATCGTTTCTGAGTTATGTGTTCAGAGTAGTCCAGAAAGACCCATCTTTGGTTTCTTTGTAAGGCAGAAAGAGAATAATAGAAACCCAAAAATTGAGGGTAATCTTGAAAGAGGAGAGAAGGTAATAATTGTTGATGATGTTACTACAAATGGAGGTTCAGCACTCAATGCTGTAAAAGCAGTTAGGGATTTTGGTTGTGAGGTTGAAAAGGTAATTACTATTGTAGATAGGTTATCTAAAGCCAAAGAGAATCTTAAGGAAAATAATATAGAGCTAATCTCTATATTTACAAAAGATGACTTTGGTAGAATCCCTAAGGAATAAGCTACCACCCCTCATCTCCAATCAATGGAACAAAGACACAACCCCCAAGATTCTTGGTGGAAAATTCCCCCTTCTTCTTTTCTACCAGTTTAAGTTCCTGAAACATTTTTCCACCTACAGGAATAAGTAATTTCCCAGGATCTTTTAACTGCTTCAGTAGGGATTCTGGAATCCTGGGGGCACCGGCAGTTACAATTATTCTGTCATATGGTGCCTCTTTTTTATACCCCTTGCTTCCATCCGAAATAATTATCTCTATATTTTTATAGCCAATTCTGTTTAGATTCTCCTCTGCCTTTTTTGCCAGTTCTGGTATCCTCTCTACCGTATAAATTTTTCCTTTATTTGCTATCTCTGCCAGAATGGCAGCCTGATAACCACTACCTGCTCCTATTTCTAAAACTTTATGGTCTTCCTCTACATCAAGATGCTCGGTCATTATGGCTACCATATGTGGGGCCGAAATAGTCTGACCCTCACCGATAGGTAATGGACGGTCTGCATATGCATATGATTTCTGATACTCTGTAATGAATTCCTCTCTGGGAACCTTTAGCATGGCTTCTATAACCCTCTCATTTGAAAGATAACCTTCAGATTTCAACTTTTTAATCAGTCCTCTTCTTTCACTCTTTCTATTCATATTCATCTGAGTTTAAATTATTTTTAAATTATATTTACTACTTTAGATAAGAACATGAATAAATTATCTGAATTAACGCCGGGAAAGAGCATAAGCACTATAGTTAGAGTGCTGGAAAATCAGAGGAAGACGAGGTTTAAAGATAAGGAGATTATTAAAGCGAGGGTAGGTGACGGAACCAATATCGCTAACTTAGTAGCATGGGGCAAGGAAACGAGAAGGTGGAATCTGAATAAAGATGATATTGTGAAAATAACTAATGGCATATGTCCAGAAACTCACAGGGATGCAAATCAGCCACCTACGATCACAATATCTTCTAAAACCACTATGGAAAAGCAAGAAATGGATTTCCCATCCATTCAAGAATGTATGAAGAGGAGATTTTTAGACCAGGTATTTGATTATAGCTATTCTGTTATCCACGGTTTTATTGTTCAGGTCTATGACACCGCGTCGTACTTCTGCAAAAAATGCAAGAAATTTTCAGATGAGATGTGCGATTGCGGAAATTTTCCAGAGCCCATCTTCAGGATCAGGGGTATTTTTTCTGATGGTACCAGAACGATGAGATTCGCTACTGTTTCAGAGGATGTTGCAGAGTCTCTATCTGGGATGAAAAAATCGAATGCTAAGAAGATCGATGTCAAGATGTTGATGAATAAACCCTACACCCTTCTGGCATATTGCAGGGATGAAAAGCTCTACGTAGAGGAGGTCATAGAATGAATGTTCTCTTCCTAGAGGTTGGTGATTTGAAAAATTCTGAGTACGAAAGAGAGGGTAACAAGAATCTCCTGAAAACCGAATTCGGAACTGGGGATACGGTTGCTCTTTGTGGGAGGATTGATAATATCAAAAACACCAGGTATGGCCCAAGGTTATGGATAAATGATGGTGAAGTCATTCAGATAACGGTTGGGACATTTAATAAGAATGTCAGAAGAGATGCCGAAAAGATTCTGGAAAGATTTAATAAATCTAAGGAAAAAGAATTCTATGCCCTAGTTTATGGAAATCCCTACGAGACAGATCAATTGTATATCAATGTAAATCATGATAATGGGGTAATCTTAGTGGATAAAGAAATCTATGGAGAATTTCATGAATTGAGAAAACAAAGCAGGGATTATTTAATGAATAAATTGGCTTCTTCATCTGAAAAGCGAGAAGAAATTTCCAATTCTGAAATTCTAAGGTTCGTAAAAGAGAAAGATACCGGAAATGGAGTAAAGGTCTCTGATATCCTCAAGCATTTCGATGAAATCTCTAAGGACATCATAGAAGAAAAGATATTTGAATTGATGGAAAATGGAGAACTCTATGAGCCAAAACCAAGATTATTGAAGATGATTGAATAAACCAAAGATCACTGCCAATAAACCAAAGGCTATGCAGAATAGGTCAAAACGCACTCTTCTTGCAAATCTCATAAGGATGTCAATGGTCAGGTATCCAAATAAAAACGCCACCACTATTCCAGCTACTATATTCTGAATCTGGATATTCCCAATTTCTCCACTTAGAATACTAAAAGATATTAATCCCAAAACCGCCGGTATAGACATGAGGAATGAAAGCTTGAGGGCATTTTCTTGTTCAATCTCCCTGAAGAGTAAAGCCGCTATAGTAACTCCAGATCTGGATATGCCCGGTAGAACTGTGAAGCCCTGCGCCAAACCAACAATTGCCATATCCAGAAAATTTATATCTCCCAGTTCCTTGGTTTTTTTCCTATCTCTTGAAAAATAAATGACTAAACCAGTTAATATCAAAAATAAGCCCACTGCAGCAGTTACTACTTCCCCACGCCCCCTGTTTTGTTCAAACCACCCATACATTATCTGGTAAACTGGAATCCCGATCAATGCAGAAAAGACGGTTGAAACTATCAGAAACATGGTGAGCTTATCCTCCCTGAATCTGGGCAGGGATCTTAAAACCTCATTAATATCTTTTCGAAATTTCAGAGTTACCGCCAGCAGGGTTCCAAGGTGCAGGTAGATTGCAAATGAAATTGCATTCCTGGGGTCAATATTTAGGAATTCTATCATTGCAAACATACCCTGACCAGAGCTACTTATAGGCAACCACTCAGTAATCCCCTGGAGGATTCCCAAAAAAATGGATGAAATTATATCCATGATATTAATTCTTCCATGATATTAATTCTTGAATTCTATAGAAGGGGGCAAGCCCCCTTTCTAAACCCCCGGAATTTGCTTCGCAAATTCAAATGGATGAAATTATATCCATAATATTAATTCTTTGTTCTATCCAGTGACATACCTTACACTTTTTCCTTAAAATATAGTTCGCAAGGTATTAAATAACCGATTCCTTGATGTGGTCTTTCATAGTTCCAATGATGGATATATGCCTCATGAGTT
>QMZG01000066.1 GCA_003663045.1 Candidatus Altarchaeales archaeon | reverse complement strand
GGTGTCTACAGGAATGATCTGTTAACCCACTATGGAAGACCTCCTGAGGAGCCGGATATCGATGCAGTTCTTTTATCTCACGCTCATGCCGATCATGCTAATTACATCTCCTTTCTTAATGAGAATATCCCAATATACTGCGGAGAAACGGCAAAATTAATCTTAGAGGCAGTTGAGGAGCAGAGTAAGAGGGATATAGAGAATGAGGTCCTGAATTTTAAGAGGAGACCCCTCTTCAGAAAAGATTACAAAAAACCACCCATAGAAAGGGTATTCAAAACATTCAGAACGGGTGATAAATTAAAGATAGGTAATTTGGAGATTGAGCCGGTCCATGTCGATCATTCCGTTCCAGGAGCATACGGATTTATAATCCACACCTCAGATGGTTCCGTTGTATACACGGGAGACCTAAGGCTCCATGGAAATAATCCCCAGATGACACTTGATTTTGTAGAAAAGGCCAAAGAATCAAAACCTGTAGCGATGATAACGGAAGGTACAAGAATCGACATCAAAGAGGATAAATCAACCGAACAAACAGTCTACAATACCGCGAAGAGTATTATCGATAATACCAACGGCTTGGTTATAGCAGATTTCAATTTCAAGGACGTGGATCGCTTTAGAACGTTCTACAAAATCGCCAGAGAATCAGACAGGAAAGTTGTAATAAGTTTCAAACACGCATGTTTTCTTGAAAGATATGCCTCGGATAAAAAATTATCTGTTCCCAATTCAGATGATGAGAATATCATGCTCTTTAAACCAAAACTGGGAACTGGTACATACAATGATGATGACTACAGCAACTACAGGTTTATCAAAAATCGATTGCATTACCAGAATATCGTTACTGCCGATGAACTCCGAGAAAATCAGAGTGCGTATATGATCGTACTAAATTTCTGGTACTTCAACAATCTCATAGATCTGAAGCCGGAGAATGGGGTATATATTCATTCTCTTTCCGAGCCATTCAACGAAGAAATGGAAATAAGTTATGAGAGAATGAAAAACTGGCTCGACCACTTTAATCTGGAATTTTATCAGGCTCATTGCTCGGGTCATGCCCCAAGGTCCGAGTTGATAAAAATTATCAGAGAGATAAATCCAAAGAAACTGTTTCCGGTGCATACCGAGCATCCGGAGATGTTCAAAGAATTTTTTGATAATGTGGATGTTGTTGAGAAGGGCAGGGAATATGAAATTTAGAGAATCTGACGTAAATAATCCCCTTTATACCATCCTATACATTATTCTCCCTTAGGGAGGAACGGATGGTTAAAGAAAAAAAATCAACGCCCTTCTCCAAAGAAAAAAACCGAGAGACTTCTTTGATCTCTACTTCATACTCAGGAAAGGCATATCAAGGAAGACTGTTGCATCGCACAAGAATAGACTGATGGATGAGGAAAACCTGAAAAAAGAACTGGGGAAGATTTGATGAGAACTGAGATCGGATTAGTTGTAAGGGAATTTTTAGAGAATCCGGATAAATTCTGATTTGATTGCCTATGCCAATTACTCTTGTCATTTTATTTATTTTTATAGGGACGGGTAATAATTAAACAATATGGAAGAGAATTTGGAGGATATTCTGAGAAATGGATTCCTGACCTGGAGGAAAAATCTGAATATTGCAGTGCCTTTTTTACTCAGTTCGATAATCAATCTTTTGCTTATTGTTATTTTTATAACGATCATATATTTCTTTTTAAATCCTTTTCAATCAAGCTTTGCTACAGCATCTTATGGACGATACTCGCCACTCAGCTCCATAAATTGGTTATTATTGCTGCTTGATATATTGTTGGTTATATCCTTTTTGATCATTATGTCTATAATTTCTTCTTTCTTCTATGCTGGGGCTATAGGTATGTCCAAAAAGGCGATAGAAACTGGAAAAACCACCCTTGACGATATGATCGAATATGGAAAGAAAAAATTTATTACAATCTTCCTGATCAATCTACTGATATTTATCTTTGTTTTGATAATATGTCTTATATTAGCTATTATTCAGATGATCTTTCGTGGAGAATTCATCACCATCTTTGTGACAATCGTCGATATAGTATTCGCAGTGGTACCATTTGCTGTTGTCATCGGCGATCTTGGGGTCATAGAGGGATTAAAAAAGGGCTTTAGATTCTTTATAGATAACAAGTTTCCAGTAGTATTGTTATGGATTTTTGTTAGATATATAACACAATTCATAGGCTATATCCCAATCTTCATAGCGGCAATCATATTCTCAATAGGAATTCTTTTTGTTCCAATACCTTCAGATATATCAAGTATTCCGTCCTTCACTTCCCCAAATCTATTAATCCCATTATTATTAGTTTTTCTTTTAACAATTGCAGTTTCAATTTTAGTTTCATGGATAATTTCAGTTTTTGTCATATCCCCATTGACCACTATCTGGTGGTCTAAGTTATACCTAGATGGGAAAAAATGACGGAATCCATCGAAGATTTAATAAAAAAGGGTTATAGAAACTGGAGACCAAATCTGATATTGGGGGTACCATTCCTGCTCGATACAATCGCAACTATCATCATCATTATCCTTATCCTAATTATGCTATATCTTTGTCTTCATGGACCGGTTTCTTCTATGTTGGAATCTATCTATTATTCCTCATCATCTGCGTTTACTCCCCAGTTTATTCAAAAAGCCCTTAATATTCTATTAGTGGTGGTTGTAGTAGCAATAATAGCAAAGATTTTGATAACGCTTGTATCCTCATTCTTTGTTGCAGGAGCTATCGGCATGGCTCAGAAGGCAATAGAAACTGGAAAAACCTCATTGGGGGATATGATAGAATATGGAAGAGGAAATTTTATTAGTCTCTTTTTTGCCAATATTACTATTTCTATCATCTATTTATCGATAACAATAGTATTAGCCATAGTCTTTCTAATGGCATCAGGAGCATTGATATTTTTTTATATTAATATTACCAATGTAGTGGTAGTGGGACTAGCTCTATTGAAAATAGGACTCGCAACTTGGATTTTATATGTAATAATTCTAAATGTTGTGTTTATACTCCTGGGTATCATACTTATACCTGTCCCCTATGCAGTTGTCATAAGTCATCTGGGAGCAATAGACGCTTTAAGAGAGGGTTATAGGTTCTTCATGAATAATAAATTGTTGATCTTCTTCCTCTGGGCAGTTATTTCCGCAGTGGATTGGGGTCTTGGTCTTGTCTTCAGTGTTGTGATATCACCTTTTTATCTACTTAATTTTATATCCCCCCTCATCCATCTTATCTTTTTAGCGATATTGTTTTTACTATACGGCTTATTCCTATTACTTACCATAACCCCTCTTTCCACGGTGTGGTGGACTCGCCTCTATCTGGATAGAACTATTGGAATAAAGAATGAACCTTCTCCACCAGAAGTTCAGCCTCCGAGCCAGGAGCCCCCCTCCTCACAACCAGAGATATATATCTGATTTTTTCAGTTTTTCCTTCCATTTTTAGAAGCATGCGGAATTTTAGTAGCCTTAATCGAGCATTCTAAAGCAAGTGACTCAGTTTTTCCTTTTTTTCATTAAAATTTTCATTAAAATAGAAATCAACAATCTCCGTCATAGTCTAACTTTTTCTTTTCATTGTGTAGAGATTCCCATGGGTGCAGAATTTTCCTTTCAATCTGAATATGTGGTCACAATTGTCTCATAAATCCAGTTTTTTCTAAGCCGATATTTTCAAGGACTTTTTTATTTTTAATTCTTTATAAATTCTTTATAAGTCTCAGAAAGTATTCGTGCAGTCTCGTATCATTACCGAGCTCTGGATGAAATGCTAACGCCAGTAGATTATCTTGTTGTGCGGCTACGATCCTATTATCATATTTAGCCAATACCCTAACGCCTTTACCAATCTTTTCAATTGCTGGGGCTCTTATAAAAACCGCATGATATTTTTCATTTCCAAGAATTGGAATCTCTAAATCGGTTTCAAAGCTTTCTCTCTGTCTGCCAAATGCATTTCTTTTTACCTTCATATCCATTAACCTTAGAAGTGGTTGCTTAGTTCTTTCAATATCTTTGTCGCCTTCATTTGCCAATAAAATCAAACCCGCACACGTTCCCAGAATTGGAATTCCTTTCTTTGCCAAATTTTTTATCTCCCCATCCAATCCATACATGGAGATCAATTTACTAATAGTAGTACTTTCCCCACCTGGGATTACTAATGCATCCAAATTCTTTATCCACTTCCTATCCTTTACTTCTATGATGTTGCCTCTTATTTCCATATTTCTCATGGCATCGGTCATCATAGAAACGTGCTCAGACACATCCCCCTGAAGGGAAAGAATTCCTATTCTGATCATTCTGAAATTTCTGAGAGAATTATTCCTTCTTAACATTCCTAAGAAGTTTTAGCATCTCTACTGGAAACAGAATGGTGGTGTTGGGCTCCTTAGCAGCATCGGTAATGGTTTCCATATAACGAAGCGAGATAGGATCCGCTCCCAAAACATCACCGGCCTGCTTTAGCTTTTCTGCCGCCTGATACTCACCCTCAGCCAAGATAACCCTTGCTCTTCTGGCTCTCTCTGCCTCGGCCTGTTTTGCAATAGCCCTTTGCATATCCTCTGGAATCTCTACATGCTTTATCTCCACTGCAGTAACTTTAATACCCCAGGGATCAGTAGCTTCATCGATTATGGTTTGTAATTCTGTATTAAGTTTTTCTCTCTGAGATAAAAGCTCATCCAGATCCGCCTTTCCCAGAACGCTCCTGAGAGAGGTTTGTGAGATCTGAGAGGTAGCGATGAAATAATCTTCTATCTCCACCACGGCTCTCTGCGGATCTACTACTCTAAAATAAACAACTGCATTTACCTTCACTGGAACATTATCCTCGGTGATAATGTCCTGTGGCGGAACATCCAGGGTTACTATCCTTAAATCGATTTTAATCATCTGATCTATGATGGGGATTATAAGAAATAGACCCGGACCCTTTACTCCAATTAATCTCCCCAATCTGAAGATAACTCCCCTTTCATACTCCCTGGTGATCTTTACCGCCATCCATAGGATCGCCAGTGCGATTACTAATACCCCAATTATGAAGGAAGAGATGGGCATTTTAACGTCCTCAATATAAATGGGAATGATTACATAAAAAACGTTCCATCTTCATCCCTCAGATTTAATAACATATAGTAAATTTCCTTCTAACCTGACTACCTTCACCTCTTTTCCCACCTCAATTCTCTCTTTATCAGAGGAGATGGCTGTCCAGAGTTCCCCATGCAGTTTTATCAAACCCCTGGGTCTTAATTCTTCTACAACCATTCCTTTCTCCCCTATCAAGGCCTCTGCCCCGGTCTTTATCCTCTCTCTTATAGATCCCGCTACCTTCTTTGCTACGATAATAAAGAATACTATAATTGCGATGGAAATTCCCATAACAAAGAATGTTATATCGCTGCTGGGGGTAAAGAAAGGTTCCGCATCTATAGTGAGAATTCCAAGAACTATAGAGATACTTCCAGAGACCCCAAAGATACTAATTCCTGGCTGAAAGAACTCAATGAATAACAGGGCAATTCCAATTAGTATTAGAACAATACCTAGAGGGGAAAATTTTATGGTGCCCAGACCCCACAGACCAAGTAAAAGAGCTATGGCTGGGATAAGACTTAACTCTAATTCTCCCGTTTTGATCACATAGATTATCCCTAGAAATCCAATCAAAAATAGAAGAGAAACTATCTGGGGGTGTGATATCATTGAGAATAAACCTTCCTGAAATGATGGTCTTACCTCTTTTATCTGTGCATGTGAAAGATTAAGTTCACTTAGAAGTTGTTCTAAATTCTCTGGTGCATATTCTATTACACCCTTTTTTAGGGCTTCCTTTCCGGTCAGATCTAAATTTTCAGCAACAAAGGCTCTGGCAATAGACGAATTCCTATTATTAGTCTCGGCTAAGGTAACCATGTAACTGGCCATGGCATTTATACTCTTATTATCTGCTGGAATGGGTTGTGCTGATCCAATAGAAGCCATGGGATGAACTGCAGCTATATCAGATGCCATCAGGATATATGTCCCGGCCGAGAATGCCCAACCACCCTCCTTATGAACATACACTGCTATATTTACCTTAGAGTCCAAGATTTCCCTTACTATCTCTCTGGTTGCTTCTATCATGCCTCCAGGGGTATCTAATTTAATCACTACCAGATCCGCACCCTCATCCTCGGCATCTCCAATAACCCTTTTTATATACTGAGCTACGCCAGCATTTATTGTGCCATCAATCTCCGCTACATGAACCAATTCCCCAGTTGCTATAGAGGCTAAGAGAATGACCAAGGATAT
>QMZG01000065.1 GCA_003663045.1 Candidatus Altarchaeales archaeon | reverse complement strand
TCAAATTTCTTTTCTAAAATCCTCTTTTCTTTTTCTAATCTCTCAATCTCTTCTTTATATTCCTCATCGGCATTCTCTGGATACTTGGCAATCCGTTTCAAAATCATTTCAAGTTGTGTGTCTTTCACTCTAAGCTCCTCACCTATGCCCTTATAAACCCTTTCCAGTTTATCCAAGCCAAGTAACGCATCAAGTTCTTGTCTTCCACCCCTAATCCTGAGTCTATTAATCAGATCTATCAGACTACCTTGAGGGACATAGATCAACTTATCCAGAATATTCTCGGTAAGAATCTCCTGTAGCCTTTTGTAAACAGAACTTGGGTTATCGGCTACCCTCTCCCTGTTTATCCACATGGTTGCAGTCGAGGGCTTCTTGGTGTGCAGTTTTTTTTCAATGGAGTAAATATCACCATCCTTACTGAATCTTAATTTAACCCTGGATGAATTTGTACCCCTTTTTATCTTTGATTTGTATCCGCGAGAACTTTCAGAGAATATGAAGCGAATGGCTTCCAGTATGCTACTCTTTCCCGCACCATTTCTGCCCTCAATCTGCAAACTCTTGGAGAGGTCTATCCTAAGTTTTTCGTGACACGCCCAATTTTCAATCTCCAAACTTAGAAGTTTCATATCTTTAATATTTTGAATCAGATGTTTATTTAGGATTTTCTAAACTCCAGAATCCCCTCCAGAGTATAATAAATATCTACAATCCAATACTTAATATTCTATTAAATTTAATCTCTGTGGTGATTCTCTATGAAAGACAATAATTTTATCTTATGGTTTGATGAAATAGGTATTGAGGATGTCCCATTGGTGGGAGGAAAGAACGCCTCCTTGGGCGAAATGATTCGGGAGTTGAAAGATAAGGGGGTAAATGTCCCCAATGGCTTTGCCATAACTGCCAACGCCTATAAATATCTCCTGAAAAAGGCGGGGATCGAGGATGATATAAGGAAAATTCTTTCTGATCTCGATACACACGATGTGAATAATCTAAGGGAGAGGGGACAGAAGGTAAGGGATCTTATAATAAATGCAGAATTTCCGGAGGATTTAAAAGATGCGATAGTAAAGGCATATGAGGAGATGCACACTAAATTGGGGTATGAAAAAGATACCGATGTAGCCGTAAGATCAAGCGCCACTGCCGAAGATCTTCCGGATGCATCATTTGCCGGACAGCAAGAGACATACCTTCATATCAGAGGGGTAGATTCCGTGATTGAAGCCTGTAAAAAGTGTTTTGCCAGCCTTTTTACAGATCGAGCAATTTCATACAGGGAGGACAAGGGCTTTGATCACTTTGATGTCTACCTCTCCATCGCAGTTCAGAAGATGGTGAGGAGTGATTTTGCCTCTTCTGGGGTGGCTTTTTCTATCGATACCGAAAGTGGCTTCAGGGATGTAGTCTTTATTACCGGATCTTATGGTCTGGGGGAGAATGTAGTGAAGGGTGCGGTAAACCCAGATAGTTTCTATGTCTTCAAACCTACATTAAAGAAGGGGAAAAAGCCAATAATTGGAAAGAAATTGGGAACAAAGAAGATCAAGATGGTATATACAGATAATGGGGTAAAAAATATTGACACTACCGAAGAAGAACGGAATAGATTCTGCATTAATGATGATGATGTCCTGAAATTGGCAGAGTGGGCATGCATCATTGAGGATCACTACAGCAAGAAAGCCGGCTCCTTTAAGCCCATGGATATTGAATGGGCAAAGGATGGTGACGGCGTATCGGTCGGCACCGGGAAAATGTTTATAGTACAGGCAAGACCAGAGACTGTGCATTCTCAGAGGGATGTGAATGTAATGAAGACCTATGTTTTAAAGGAGAGGGGTAGACTCTTACTCAAAGGACAAGCTGTTGGGGAGATGATAGGTCAGGGTGAGGTGAATGTTATACATAGCGCAGATGATATCCACAAATTTAAAAAAGGCCAGATTCTGGTAACAGATATGACAGATCCAGACTGGGAACCCATAATGAAGATAGCGGCAGCCATTGTCACTAACAAGGGTGGAAGGACATGCCATGCCGCCATAGTAAGCAGGGAACTCGGAATTCCATGTATAATCGGAACAGAGAACGGAACCGAGGTTTTGAGGAATGGTCAAAAGGTTACCGTTTCCTGTTCTGAAGGGGAGGTGGGTCACGTATATGAGGGTCTCCTAGATTTTGAAATTAAAAAAATTAATCTTGAGGGATTACCCAAGACTAAAACCAAGATAATGATGAACGTCGGAATCCCCGAAAAGGCTTTTGTTGAGGGGCAGATCCCATGTGACGGCGTGGGTCTGGCAAGGGAGGAATTCATCATAAATTCATATATTGGAATTCATCCTCTAGCCTTGGTAGATTATGAGAAACTAAAGAAAAAGGCAGATGTCGATGAGAAGATCGCAGAGGTTGTTAGAAAAATAGATGAAAAAACCAAGGCATATGAAAACAAGGTAGAATTCTTTATCGATGAACTCGCTCAGGGAATTGGGAGAATTGCAGCTAGTTTTTATCCCAATGACGTTATCGTTCGTTTATCTGATTTCAAGACCAATGAATACGCTAACCTGATTGGGGGTCAGTTATATGAACCCGAGGAAAACAACGCCATGATCGGCTGGAGAGGAGCCTCCAGATATTATGATGAGAATTTCAAACCAGCCTTTGGTTTAGAATGCAAGGCTCTCTTGAAAGCCAGAAATGAATTTGGTCTGACTAATATAAAGGTGATGGTTCCCTTCTGCAGAACGGTGGAGGAGGGAAAAAAGGTTATCGAGACAATGAAAGAATTCGGTCTCGTGCAGGGAGAGAATGGCTTGGAGGTCTATGTCATGTGCGAAATCCCAAGTAATGTCATCCTCGCAGATCAATTTGCGGAGGTATTTGATGGCTTCAGCATCGGAAGTAATGATCTAACTCAACTGACCCTTGGCTTGGACCGTGACTCCGAATTAGTCGCCCATATCTATGATGAAAGGAATGAAGCGGTGAAGAGGTTGATTGCTCAGGCGATAAAAACTGTAAAGAAAAAAGGGAGAAAGATCGGAATATGTGGTCAGGCTCCCTCCGACTATGAAGAATTTGCGGAGTTTCTTGTTGAATGTGGCATAGACAGCATATCCCTAAATCCCGATACGGTAATAAAGACAAGATTGAAGATTGCTGAGAAGGAAAGGATATTGGGGATTAGTCCCGAATGAAATTCTGCTGGATTTTAGATTTTTAGAATAGTGTTCTGATATGCGTAAAAATCGAAAAGCTATTTTATATTCAATATATAAATATATAATTATCAATATATAAATATGAGAGAATCACTGAGAATATTCAAGGCATTAAGTGACGAAACGAGATTAAAGATAGTTGAATCTCTCCTGAATGGAGAAAAGTGCGTTTGTGAAATTATTCCGTTTACGAAAAGAACCCAGCCAACGATCTCAATTCAGTTATCAAAGCTCGAAAATTTGGGGATCGTTGAGTCAAGAAGAGAGGGAAAAAGCGTTTATTACAGGATTTCTGATCCGAAAATAAGGAAGATTTTATCAAAAATTGATTTCTCAAGATGGTGGGGAATTGGCAGAAAGGAGATAGAATGGTACCCTACAATTGATGAAGATAAATGCATTGGTTGTGGGATGTGCATTACAACGTGTGGAAGAGGAGTTTTTGAATTTGACAAGGATAAGAATAAATCAAAGGTTAAAAATCCTTATAACTGCATGGTCGGATGCGATAATTGCAGCATTTACTGTCCTGCCGGAGCGATTTCATTTCCGCAAAAGGATAGAAGGGAATTTATCCAATCGCTTCTGAAAAAATACAACCTCATCGCAAAGGCAAGAGAGAATATTACGAAAGAAGGAAGTGATGAAAAATGATACCGTTAATCTACATTTTGGCTTTATTAATTACCGGGGCTTTGGTTGGATTAGTTTCTGGTTTGTTAGGTGTGGGGGGTTGTTTTGTAATGATTCCCGTTCAGTTTTGGATTCTAACGGCGATGGGGATAGATCCCACTATTGCGATAAGGGTTGCCTTTGGAACCAATTTATTTGTTGTTTTCCCTACTGCCATTAGTGGCTCTTTCAGACATCATAAAAAGGAGGTGGTTCTCTGGAGACAGGCAATAATTCTTGGTTTAACAAGCATGGCATTTACTTTTGCAGGAGCTTACCTGGCCAGTATCTTGAGTGGTAATATCCTTAAAATTATGTTTGGACTGGCTATTCTTTTAGGTGCATTGAGAATGATAACCACTCACCCCATAAGAGTGAAAGGAGAACCTCATGCAAACCCAGTAACTTATATTTTCCTCGGTGCTACTTTCGGTTTTGTTACAGGATTAATAGGAATAGGCGGCGGAGTTTTGATGGTTCCTCTGATGGTGATATTTTTGAATTATCATATGCATGAAGCAGTCGGCACTTCAACGGCAGTTATGATATTTACAAGTCTTGGTGGAGCTATAGCCTACATGCTTTACGGATTAAATGCTTCAGGATTGCCACCCTATTCCATTGGTTATGTGAACCTTTTACAATGGATTTTATTGGCAAGTACGAGCATTCCAATGGCACAATTGGGCGTTCATTTAGCGCACAAAATAAATCCAAAATCATTAAAGTGTATTTTTATTGTGGTTATGATCTACATGGGGTTAAAAATGATGGGGGTTTTCTCTTGGCTGGGTTTACCCATATGAAAAATTTCAGTAGGAATATGATAGAGACAGACGAAAATTTCTCATGTGAAAAAAATGAAAAAGATTTCCGAAAGAATTATTCAAGATATTAAAAGTAAAATATTGGAGGTGTCAAAAAAATGAAAATTGCCTTTGCTACGGAAGAAAACAAAGGAATCGAAAGTATGCTGGCATACCATTTTGGCAGATGTCCCTACTATGTTTTTGTTGATGTTAGTGGTGGGGAGGTGAAGAACACGGAAACTAAGGAGAATCCTTTCTTTAACAGCCATGAGCCAGGGGTCGCTCCCAAGTTTATTGCTAATGAAAAAGCTGAGATTATTATTGCTGGTGGTATGGGTCCAAGGGCGATCGAGTGGTTTAAAAACTTAGGAGTAAAGGCGATTACCACTCGACCAAGGAAAATTAAGGATATTTTGCAAGATTATTTTGACGGAAATTTGTAGGGAGCGATGCCTTGTGATAAGCACGAAAAATAAACAACCCCGCCATAAATGGTGGGGTATTTCACACTAACCGATTGCTTAGGGTTGATTGCCCAAGCTCAGTCTCCAAATCGGAGAACTCTGAAACCCTAAGCACATTAGACCAATCACTTGGGAGCAGGCGATGTAGTGTTTAACTACATCGGCAGTTGTATTTCCAATGACTGAGATGCTATATAAGAAGGGGATATGAGGGTTATAGATAAAAAAGGCATTATAAAGCATTATGACAGATAATAAAATCAATAAATCTTATAATTAGGGGAATACAATATGATTGAGATTATAATAACGGCTCTAATAATATTTACCATATCCCTTGTTTTCTCTATGTTTGGCAAGGGCGGAGGAGAGCTTTACTTGCCAGTAATAATTACATTACTTGGTATTCCATTCTATACTGCTGCCGGGGTAAGTTTGTTTCTAATCCTGCTTCAGAGTCTTTCAATGATTTTTGTTTACTCTCGCAAGCATAGATTGATTGACTGGAGGGTTGCCTTACTACTTGCGATAATTGTCGGTGCTTCATCCTTTTCAGGTGGATTTGTGTCAGCAAGTATTCCCGCTATCTATCTAAAAATAACCTTTGCCGTTTTCCTGTTGATCTCTGCCTTTCTACTCTTTCTAAATAAAGGAACAAAGCTCAAACTCGGTAAATTTGGGGTATGGCATAGGGTGTTCAGTGGCGGGGAATATGATGTACATATCCTATATCTTATCTTTCCCATAGCAGTAGCAGCTTTTTTTGCTGGAATGGTGGGTATATCTGGTGGCGGGCTTATTGTGCCCATTGCCGTACTACTTGGAGGAATGCCAATAAGGATCGCTATGGGCACAAATACATTCCTTGTGCTTGCATCTTCTTCTATGGGATTTTTGGGTCATCTGGCAAAGAGTGGCGTAGATTGGTACCTTTGCGTTGTACTTGGTATCGCGATAATAACCGGTTCTCAGATTGGTTCACATCTTCATGCAAAGATAAAGGAAAAAAACCTCAGGGTTGGGCTTGCTGCTATACTGGTTTTTGCAGCCCTGTGGATGATATTAAGAAGTATAATTTAAGGGTCGAGATAGTTTATAAGCTAAAAACCTATGGTAGATGATGAAAACCAGAGATATAGCGAAACAGATTTATAAGATTTATAATGAACTAAAAAGAGATAGTGTATCGGCTCTAAATGTAATATCAAAAGAAATTAAAAGAGGGCTCTGTAGAAAACCTGCATGTATAAGTAGGAGTTTCCCCCTTCTTTGTAATAAAGAAGGAGGAACCTACAATGAAAATTAGGGAAAACATGCTTATAAAGT
>QMZG01000064.1 GCA_003663045.1 Candidatus Altarchaeales archaeon | reverse complement strand
GAATGCATAGCTGCAGGTTGTGAGTGGTGTCAAGATCCGGAGATGGGACCATCCCACTGTACTTCAGACTGTGATTGGACGTGCCATGGAGGCACATGTTATACAGATAACTGTGACTTCCCAACAACCAGCACTACAAGCACTTCAACAACTACCACAATAGATCTTCCATGTAATGAGAGTTATGCGTATGCTTGTGCCGGCTACTGTGATGATCCCGATGAGAAATGTGTAATAGTAGATACCCATTGTGAGTGTAAAGAATATGTTACTCCTTGTGATGAATTTAAAGCAACGGGTAAATTACCCAAGAAATTTAACTGGAAAAATTGGAAGGGAAAAAATTTTATGACTCCGGTGAGATCTCAAGGAAGTTGTGGATCCTGCTGGGCGTTCTCAGCAGTAGGAGCGATGGAAGGAACCTATAAGGTTGAACAGTGGAATCCTACTTTGAATCCAAATCTTGCAGAGCAGTATTTGGTATCAACTTGCTGTAATTCTTGTGGAAGTTGTAGTGGTGGATGGCCATGGGTAGCATTTGCCTACATACGAAGTTCTGGGATAAGTGATGAGGCCTGTTTTCCATACATAGCAAGTGATTGCTCTTGCTCAAGGAGATGTGGTAGTTGGAGTTCGAGATTATGGAAAATAAGTAGCTATGCCAAAGTCTCCAGAAGTAGAGATAAAATAAAGGAGGCTTTGATATGTGATGGTCCCCTTTCAGTCTGTGTAATGCCATGGCCAGGAAGTAGATATGGTCATGCTGTAACCCTCTCCGGATGGGATGACGATATGACCAACTGCGTGCTTGGTAGAGACGGCAATGGCTGTTGGATAATAAAAAACAGCTGGGGTATTCATAGAGGGGATCATGGATACTATACGATTGGCTACGGAACAAATCATATAGAAGATTATGTCTACTCTCCTGACGGAGTAACACCTCCCCCCTAAATTTCCTACCTACTAAATTCCTACCTAAATATAAATATATGGAGGTGAAACAAAAATGATTAGAATGAAAAAAGAATTATTGGTGGTTATAATTGCAATTTTAATCCTTACTGAACCTGGATTTGGGTTGGTGGATCCTTCTGCGGTTTATTGTGAGAAATTGGGTTATGAATGGATGATAGAGGAAACTCCAGATGGAGAGTTCGGAATCTGTAAATTACCGGATGGCTCTACCTGTGATTCCTGGGATTTTCTAGAGGGGAAATGCGGTAAAGAATACAGTTACTGTAAGAAAAAGGGATATGAATTAAAGACCATATCTGATCCAGAAAAATGTTCTTCTATATTCTCAGAAGAATGTGCTGTCTGTGTTTTGGAGAATGGAGAAGAGATTGAAGTTACAAAACTAATGGAATTAGAATTTAGAGCAGGGAGATGTGGAGATGGTGTTTGTGCTGCATTAGAAGAGAACTATGAAAACTGTCCTAAGGATTGCCCTTCCGGTTCTTTTGATATGTATTGTGATAAGGTTAAAGACGGTATATGCGATCCAGATTGCGTTGAACAGGAAATGCCTGAAGAGGATCCAGACTGTGTAGTTGTGACAACAACAATTACAGAAATAACTACTACAATAAAAATAACTACCACCACGGAAACGCCAATAAAGAGATGTGGGGATCATATCTGTGAACCAAAGAGGGGGGAAAATTATTTCACCTGTCCAGAGGACTGTCCATCCGGAGGTGAAGATAATTACTGTGATGCATTAGAGGATGGAAAATGTGATCCAGACTGTAAGAGTGGAGAAGATCCAGATTGCGGATTTGGTTATTTGCCGGGTTACTGGCCCTACATCATAGTTTTATTTGTAATAATTATTGTTATTATAATCTACAAAAAGATGAGAGAGGAATAATGAAGGATGAAAAGGATTATTATATCTACTCTTGTAACGATCTTGATATTTGCACTCTTAAACAACGTATCAGGTATTATTGTCTCGCCAAAAAACTATATCATTCGTAGCCCGGGAGTTAATGTAACCTTTAAAGGTCATGCGAGATTTGGCACACCGTGCTTCAGCCCTCCATACTATCTCTACGAATGGTTTCTTAACGATACTCCGATAGGGACTGGTGATGAACTTATTAAGGACAGTATGAACTTTTCTCTGGGAAAGTACACCCTTACGTTGAATGTTACTGATTGCATGAACAGGACAGCTACAGATTCGATGGAGATTTATGTGGTTGATCCTCTGATAGCAAGGATAGTAAATATAGAGGCAGACGGCATTAGTCTTTATGATCTGGATTGTGTTGGCTCAGCATGTAATCTTACAGCCTGTAATCCCCCTGGTGAGAGAAGTGAGACAGATCACTACGAAATTGATAAATTATATTTCTACAATAGAAGCCTCAGCCCCGCTGGGAATATTTTATATCTCACGTTTGACAGTAGTTTCTTATATGAGATAACCGATCCTGGAGTGAAGGTAATATTTCCCAATAAGTGTGTTAATTGTTATCCTCCGGGATTTTTTACATTGGTGTTGGATGAAAACACCGGAGATTATTACTTCCTAATTGGTGAGGATGATTTTATCGGCGGCCTTGGAAGTGTTCCTGCACCATTTTGCAAAAATGTATGTAATGCATTTATGGAGGATTTCATTCCAATTGTTTCAGATATTTTAATCTGTGGTGCTACCACCATTAGCCCTCCCAGAAGGGTTGGTACCGCCTCCAGTGGATATACAGAGGTATTGGCAATTAATGAGAATACCAATGAGAGAATATATTTTATATTTGCAGATGATATGAGTAAATTTTTAGAAGGTAGATGGAGATATAGGGGTCTTGAGGTAAGGTCTGGGATTGCAGAACTAACCATACAAGATCTCTGTGTTATTCATGAGCCAAAGACGTATCCAGTTGAAAAATGTCTATTAAACTTTACTGGAACAGCCTCTGGTGGTTTGCCCCCCTATAGTGTTAAATGGATATCCAGCGGAGACGGAGTTATAGATGAATTCAAGATATTTGAGGATTCTGGGGAATATAATCTATTAACAACCCCTCCGATGGTACCCCCTCTTTCTGAAGGGATACATAACATCACCTTTGAGGTTGAGGATAAACTTGGTTTGAATTCACGTGATGTTTGGCATAACGTCAAAATCCCCTGGTGTTGTGCTATCAGAACCCCCTGCGAGGAATACTGGCCAGGGCGTCAAGGCCCCTTAGTCATCACGGGAAATGAAATTAGCTATTCATGCGATATATATGAGGTCTGTCGCCCAGAGCTATGGAAGAGAGCGAGAGAGGCCATCTATTGTTGTAAGAATAATTGCACGAAGGAATGTCATGATCAGTGTGAGGATGTATTAATGGAGTCTGAGTTGGATACGATTCCCGGTATAACTACAAGTGATGAATTGAAAAAATGTGCTGGATTATATATCATCTATGGCTTTGGTCCAGCCGAGAAATTCATGACAGATTACTTCTGGCCGGAGATATGTTGTGCCGGGATGAGTTACTGTCTTAAGGGGGGGGAGTGCTGCATACAAGACATGGATACGTGTAGTTGCAGCTGGCATGCCTATAACAGAGAAGCACAGTCATTACCCTGTACAGGCTACGTATCGGTAAGTTCCGTGGGATGGAGGAGTGATGTTGCAATGAATAAAAATACATGTAGATTTGCAGATCTTCCAACGTATGCAAGTATGGAGGTAATAAATACTGGAACGTGTTGTGATTATGCCAATTCGGTAGCTACCATGCTGAGGATCGTAGGCTATAAACCAGACGAGGTCTATGCAAACACTGGTCCTGGTCATTGCTATAATCTGGTTAAATTCCCTCAATCACCTAAATGGAATATTATCGAGACTACAGGAAATTGGGATACTCCATATACGCCTTTTGGAATTTCAGGTTACCCCGGATACCCATATTGTAGTTACTTCAATTGCAGAAATGACGCGGGAACATTTCCATGTCCGTCCAACTCCGAGGTATGGGGGTGTTAAATTAAGATGAAATTAAGATGAGAAAGATAATTTTGTTATTATTAGTTACATCATTGATAGTGAGAATAGGGATTACATCAGAAGCTGGCACAGGTGTGGTGGTTGAGAAAACTGCACCCCAAGAAATCGTAAAGGGAGATATACTTCCAGTTACCATTTCTATAACCAATGAGCTTTCATATAGGGTAAAGGTAATCATCAAGGAGAGATTTGGTGGTGCGGAAGCCGTAGATATGGGTGATTTGAAGAGGAATATTCCAGAGGAAATTACTTCTGCACCCCCATATTATGAAGGTGTTCTGACCATAGACGCCAACTCTGAGAGGAATATTACCTATAAAATTAAACCGTTATACTTTGGAAGATTCAAGATTCCAGCCACCACTGTTTACACCTCTATAGGAACGATTCGATCCAATTCTCTGACCGTATTAGTGAAGTGCAATCAAAACGGTATATGTGAGACGGATGAGGATGAGAATGCCATTACATGTCCTGAAGACTGTTCTCCCAGAAAGAGAGATGATCTTTGTAATCCATTGAGTGATGGAATCTGCGATCCTGACTGCAAAGCTGGAGAGGATCCAGATTGTGGAATAACAACAACTCTGATGACTACTACCACTGAGATACCAGTAAAAATATGTGGAAATAAAATCTGTGAATACCCAATGGAGAACTATGGAAATTGTCCTCAAGACTGTGCTTCTGGAGGAGAGGATGGTTACTGTGATAAGGTAGAGGATGGAAAATGTGACCCCGACTGTAAAATAGGAGAGGATCCGGACTGTGAGAAACCTGCAGACAATCTGGGTTTAATGGTGTTACTCCTGATCATAATAATTCTGGTAATTATTATAGCATACAAAAAAGAATGGTTAAAAATAGGGAGATAAAACTGGCTGTGAGTATCCTCTTATTGTTCAGCATGATAACTCCTACCCTTGGAGACGAATGCGGGGAAAAATGTACTTCGCCTTGCACTGCCCTCAAGTGTCACACTATATCTGATGTCCCCGGAGGATGTTGGTTTAATGGTGTAGATTGTATTAACTGCAAAGATGGTGATAAGGATATAAATATTTGTGAAGACTATGGTATTGATTCCTGTGAATTTAATCCTTGCGGCATTAGTGGTAGTTGCAAATGGGTGATGGATACATGTATAAGCTCTGATCTACCTGCATTGAGATGCAAAACCATGGGGTGTAAATTTGGTTATAGATGTATGGCAGATGGAGAATGCGTACATTTCTCGGTTTCGGTGCAGGAGTATTGCAATACTGCTTATAAGGAACATGGTTTGTTCTATGACCTCAGTGATCCTAGAGCCTGTGAAAATGTGGGAAAGGTATGCACGGAGATAGGTAAAAAATGCGACAGGATATTAAATGAAACTACAATTGAAAGTAAAATAAAGGAGGAGTGTATAGCACTGAAACAGATGTGTCTTCAATGCCAGGGGGATTGCGAACTCAGAAAGAATGTTGGTGACATTGAGGGGATAATCTATGGAATTGCCGCCGGGATTGCTATTTTAATGCTAACTATTAATGGGATAAGGCTACTTACCTCAGAGGATTCCATTTCTAGAGACAATGCCAAAAAATCGATGGTATATGTGATACTTTCATTACTTATAATAGTAATAGCGGTAAAATTCATAGGGTATGTGTGGATCTCCTTCTTATAAGATTTTTATAAGATGGGAAAAAGCCGACATGGAGATTAAAAATAAAGAAGAGAGAATAGAAATGAAGGAAAAAATTTTTACCATCGTTATGATTTTCCTGATCTTCTTGATATCAACAACAGGAGCCAAGGGTCCAGAAGAGGTAAAGGCAGAATGGAATTATGTAATATGCATTGTCCTTAGAATTGTACAATTTGTAGCAATAGGAATCTCCGCACTGATAATAATTCTTGCAGGGATAAAACTCATGACTTCAGAGAACCTGGAAGAAAGGGGCGGGGCAAAGAAGATGATGATACAGGTCATTTCTGGATTGATTATCATTATAATAGCGGTGCAATTGGTAAATTATATAGTTACTGGAAGTAGGGTGGAGAAATTCGATCTAAGTGCGTGTGAGGACGTCTTTCCCACTACAACAACTACAACAACAATGCCAGTGACTACCACAACCGTTATAGTGACTACAACTATTTCATCGACCACTTCAACTACAACCACTGTTCCAGGATCTACTACAGATCAAGGGATATGTTATAATGCAGAAAATAATGACCTATGTGATGGATTAGATATCGTGTTTGGACCAGGTTATAGACAAGGTTGCTGTACTGAATGGGGTTGTTGCTGTACGCCTCCCTCTCCTCCTGGTGTATGTACACCTCCATAGAAATTTCTGCTGGGATATTACTGGAATTAAAAGGAAATTAATCCGTAACTTTAACCATTTTTCGTAATAGGTATATCGATTTCTAGTTTTTTAATCACATCCCTTGACTTTTTTGGGATTTCTGCTAACTGGTATCTATCCCTTAGTTTTAGCTTATGGACT
>QMZG01000063.1 GCA_003663045.1 Candidatus Altarchaeales archaeon | reverse complement strand
TTGCTTCTCGCCATAAATCCAAGATGGGAAAGCCAAGTTTAACAGCTCACTCTCCTGGAAATTTTGGTAAGGCAGGATCCGGAGGTAAAAGCAGGGAGTTGGGGATTGCTCCTGCATTATATCTGAAACAGGCAATTACCTCCTTATATGAGCATAAAATAGAAGGATATGAAGTTAGCCTGGAGGCAACCCATCATGGTCCCACCAGCATAGAATTCCCCATGATATTTGTGGAGGTTGGAAGTACGGAAAGGGAGTGGAACGATTTAGTAGCCTGCAGAGCTGTAGCAAACACAATCGAAGATCTCATGAAAATGGAGCCAGAGAGATTTCCTGTGGCAATCGGTTTTGGAGGTGGACATTACTGCAGGAAATTCTCTCAGGTTAGGGACTATGCAGTGGGGCATATCTGTCCGAGGTATAATCTCCATAACCTCGATAAAGAAATGGTAGAACAGATGATCTCAAAAACAATGCCCATACCAGAATTTGCGCTGGTTGAGAAAAAGGGTATGGGTAGAGAAAAGGGGAGAATCTTAGAAATTTTGAAAGAAACCGAGTTGGATGTTGTGATGATCTGACCCGAGTATTCAGAGTATTGATATCTATATTTTTCTATTCATCTTTATGGATTAATCCCCTTCTCATCCATTTCTAGAATCTTCACTTCTCTTTTGAGTAGATGAAATTGCTGCTTGGTTAATGTAGAGGGGTCTATGGGGATAATTAATCGAGATCCACTGATGGCAATACTGTCATCCAGTGATTGAATAAACTTCAATATTTCCTTGTATTCGTTCTGTGTAATTAAATATTCTATACCATCTATAAGAACCACGCCATTGGTAGTCTTCTTTATAAATTCCTTTATGGTATGGCTTAACTCTACAATATCTGTTGGGTCGATGTGATTCTCTGATATTTTCTCGTGAGTTAACCATATGATGGGTGTTCTCTTGAGACCATATTTATCCCTTATTTCTTTGGGGTGCCTTCTAGTAATGTATAAACCATGAACACCATGGGTAACTAAATTTACAAAGATTTCATTACTCTTTTCTGGTTTCTCTTCATTAATTAAATAGCTTTGACCCTTCTTAACTATTTCCATGAGAGTGGATTTTATATTACTCTCCTTTTCTGTAACAGGGGTTACGGGAACGAACTTATAGAGTAGATCCTTCTTCATGGGGGAGTATAACAAATACGCCCCAATGGTCATAGAAATTCCTATAATTGTTCTCCCAACTACATCCATCAGCTCATAGACGGGAGATGTAATAAATATCATGTAGATACTTGATATGTTAAAGAGCAGAATTCCCAAGACTGAAACAAAAAGCCATGACCAACCACGAGCCTCCCTAGGATCTTTCTTGTATACCCTTTTGTATAATTTAACCCAGTATATAACGGCAATAATCGATATTACTACTGCCATGATATTAATCAATAAGACATATTCCTGAGCAAGAGGATATTCTACCATCCTAGGTCTCGATGGTGGTGTAATCGTTTTTCCTATCATTTTTGGAATTCATCTTAACATGAGTGATCGATCCATCCTTTCCAATAGATTAATAGGAGTAAATACTAATACTCATTAAATTCATTAAATAATTATCAACAATAGTATATTAATTTATATGAACCTATATGAACCCTTTGAAAATGGATTTCTCAGATCTTATCAAAATTGCAAAAAAGAATGGAACCCCAACGTATGTCTACTATGAAGATAGAATACGGGAGAATTATCGGGAATTTTACTCGGCATTTAATAAAAGATATAAAAGAGTCAAGGTTCTCTACGCATATAAGGCTAATAGCAATCTGGCAATCTGTCATATACTGAGAGAGGAGGGTTCTGGTGCAGATGTGGTTTCTAAAGGAGAGTTAAAAACGGCATTGAATGTCGGAGTTCCAAGTGAAGATATAATCTTTACCAATAACTGCAAGACTGAAGAAGAACTTCAATCTGCATTAGAAGCCGGGATCCTCATCAATATAGATTCCTTAGATGAGTTACAGCTGCTTGGAAGGATCTCAAATAAAAAGAAAAAGAAGGCAAAGATTTCCTTCCGAATAAATCCAGGTGTAGATCCTAAGACACACTCCAAGGTAGCCACCGGTCTGAGGGAATCAAAGTTTGGAATTCATATCGAAAATGGCCTAGCGTTTAATGCCTACAGATTGGCTGGAGAAATGCAGAGCATGGAAATCTTAGGAATCCATATGCATATCGGATCTCAGATTACGGAGGTAAGCCCATTTGTCGACGGTGTTGAGAAATTAATGGAATTTGTTCTTAGATTAAAAAATGAATTGGGAATAGAACTAAAATTTGTGGACATCGGCGGTGGTTTGGGGATTCCATATCAAGAAGAGAGAATTGCCACCCCTGAAGATTTGGCAAATGCCATAATTCCGGTAATCAAAAAATGGAATAAAAGACTTAGTTATGAACCCGAGTTGTGGTTGGAGCCTGGAAGGTATTTGGTTGGAAATTCTGGGATTCTTCTGTGTAGGGTACAGAGTGTAAAAGAAACCCCCTACAAAAAATTTGTAAATGTTGATGCTGGCTTTAACATCTTGTTAAGACCAGCGATGTATAATGCATATCATAGAATTCGAGTTTTAGGAAAAGAAAATGAAAATTCCACCGAGAGATATGACATCGCTGGAAATATCTGTGAATCGGGGGATATTCTTGCAAGAGATAGAGAATTACCAAAAATCATTGCGGGAGACATCCTCGCTATCTTGGATACTGGCGCTTATGGCTTCAGTATGTCCAGTCGCTATAATTCAAGACCACTGCCGGCAGAGGTTCTGATAAGAAGCGATGGTTCAGTAGAGCTAATAAGGGAAAGAGAAGGTTTTGAGGATTTATTTTTGCATCAGAGGGTGCCAGAGGATTTGAAGAGGTGAATCAGCGCTCATAAGCCTCATCAGAAACTTCAGAAAGTTTCATCATCAGTATGTAGGTGGGGTCTATGACCCCACTACTTATTGAATTCATCATGAATTAGATTATGAATCAGCGCTCATAAGCCTCATCACAACCAAAAGGTTCAGCCAGGACTTGTCATCACGCATTCTAATCTTAGATTAAGAAAAGAAATAACATAAACTCACATTCTCCATATTGTGTCTCTTTGGTTCGTGATAATACCCGCATGAGCTTACTAAATAGTCCCTCTGTACTACCAAGCAACGCATTTATCGCCATCGCCCGCATTGCTACCACGGCTGAATACACTAGAGTTGCTTTCCCATCAAATCCATTTAATTGACAGACAGCACGTGCGGAGGGGGGAGTCCTTTGGAGGCTATCCCTTTGCATCATCTATCGCTCTAATTCGAATTGACAAGGGTATACGGAATAAAGAACTACTAACTGTAAACCTATTGAGCTTAAATTGCCAGAATCAGCCATTTATTGGAAAAGCCCAAACCCTGTGGCTTCCGTATTATATGTATTCTCACCAATTCAAAGATTACCAGGGAGGTAAACGTCATGGTCTGGGCCAAGCTTAGCTTTTCCTTAATTCCCAGATTTTCCAATAGACCTTTAACCTTACCATCGATCATGAATCGTTGTCATGCACTTTCTCTCTGAGGAGAAGGAATTTCGTCAATCTCTGGTTTTTAACTTCCACAACTCCGGAATAATAAAAGCTGTTATGGATACTGCAATTATCATCAGCCAATCCACAGGACCCAGTGCTACCGTTCCAAATACATTTTGGAATACGGGGAGATACACAACCGCCACTTGCATCAATATGGAGAAGACTACCGCTAATATAAGATATCTATTAGAGAGAATTCCCGCCTTGAAAAGGGTATACTTCTCCGACCTGCAGCTAAGGGCATAGAATAGCTGGAACATTACCAGAGTAGTAAATGCCATGGTTCTGGGATATTTCAATAGTTCATCTATTGCTTTATTAATCTCTTTCAACTTTTCTTCCAATATTTTTTTTATTTCAATATCTTGAATTCCCTTCACATCTTCTTCCAGTGTCATCTTTTTTTCTTCCAGAATTTTGATTTCTTCTAAGGGGATAGTAAGATTGAATAATATTAATGTTCCAATACACATCAGTGTTCCTGTAGCAATTAACATACTTAATGTCCTCTTGGTGATAATATGTTCCTTAGGATCCCTGGGCCTTCTTTTCATTATATCGGTATCTGCGGGATTCCATCCCAGGGCGAGGGCTGGAGCGGCATCTGTTAATAGATTCATCCAGAGTATTTGTAAGGGAAGTAGTGGTAATTTTGCCAGTGCCATCATGGCCATAAATACGGTCATTACCTCCCCAATGTTACAGGAAAGGAGATATTTTATGAATAATTTAATATTATCATAGATCCCCCGACCCTCTTCTATCGCCGATACGATCGAAGCGAAATTATCATCCACCAGGACCATGTCGCTTGCCTCCTTACTCACATCTGTTCCGGTGATACCCATTGCTATCCCGATATCTGCCCTTTTCAATGCCGGGGCATCATTCACACCATCGCCGGTCATGGCCACTATATGACCTTTCTTTTTCAGAGCCTTCACTATCCTCAGTTTATGCTCTGGAGAGACCCTTGCATAGATAGTGACATCTTCCACTATCTTCTCAAACTTCTCATCTGAAATCTTCTCCAGTTCTGTACCGGTCAAAACCTTATCATCCTCTCTAAACATGTTCATCTCCTTTGCTACCGCAATGGCCGTCAGTTTATGATCCCCGGTTACAATGACTGACCTAATCCCGGCATTCTTTGCTATATTAACCGCTTCCTTGGCGTCTTCTCTGGGGGGATCGATCATCCCCAAAAGACCAACGAAGACTAACTCCCTCTCTATATCCGAATTAATTTTCTGATCCAATTCCAATTTTCTATAAGCAACTCCAAGAATCCTGAGGGCATTTTCTGCAAATTCATCATTTATCTCCAGAATATTTTTCCTATCCTCTTCGGTAATCATTCTTATTTTGCCATCCTCAAGGATATAATCACACAGGTCTAGAATGATATCTGGGGCCCCTTTTACATAGGCTACCTTCTCACCATCTGGCGTTCTGTGAACAGTTGCCATCCTTTTTCTTTCGGAACTGAAAGGGATCTCATATATGCGAGGATATTCCTTATTTAATTGACCCTGCCACAATTCGGCTTTTGATGCAGCTACCACCAGTGCCGCCTCGGTTGGATCCCCGGTAATCTCCCACTTATCTCCCATCTTTTCCAGAGAGGCATTATTGCAGAGGGCTGATATCCTTAATAGAATCTGCAATTCATCATTCTCTTTATCAAAAATCTTACCACTGGAGAAAAACTCTCCCAGAGGTTGATAGCCCTCCCCAGTAACATCTATCACCCTCTTATCCACATAGATCTTCCTTACGGTCATCTCATTCCTGGTGAGTGTTCCCGTTTTATCAGAACAGATGAAATCAGTACAACCCAAGGTTTCTACGGCGGTTAATTTTCTCACTATGGCATTTCTATCCACCATCTTTCTCATTCCCCTTGCCAGGGTAACGGTAACTACTGCCGGGAGTCCCTCTGGAACCGCTGCAACGGCGAGTGCTATAGCTGTTAGAAACATGGTGAGGATATTCACCCCCCTGAATATACCAACTGAGAAAATTATGGCACAGAGAACTATCACAATGAGACCAATCTGCTTTCCAACCCTGTCCAGCCTCAACTGCAAGGGTGTTTTTTCCCTCTCCATAGTCTGAATCTTCTCTGCTATTTTCCCGAGTTCGGTATTCATCCCAGTTTCTACCACTATCGCCTTTCCTTTTCCATAGATGGCATTGGTACCCATATAAACCATATTCTTTCTATCTGCCAGAGTGGTTTCCCTTTCCAGCTCAGAAATATCCTTTTCTACTGGCACCGATTCACCGGTCAAGGGAGCTTCATCTACCTTCAGATCTATAACCTCTATTAGCCTGGAATCCGCTGGAATTTTATCTCCAGCCTCTAACAAAATCAGATCACCAGGAACCAATTCTCTGGCCGGAATTTTTATCTTTCTGTTATTTCTAATAACGCGAGCATCGATAGAAACCATCTTCTTTAAAGCTAAAAGCCCCTTCTCTGCCCTGTATTCCTGAATAAAACCAACAACAGTAATGAAAATTACCACAATTAGAATAGCAATGGCTTCTACGAGTTCCTCTTCGTTATGTTTAATGATCCCCGTTGCTAGAGAAATAAATGCCGCAAATATCAGGATAATAACTAGGAAATTTTTGAACTGACTCAGAAAGAGCTGAAATGGAGTTTCTCTCTTCATCTCCCGCAGTTCATTTGCTCCAAATTTTTCTTGGCGTTCTTTAACCTGTTCCGGATCCAGACCCTCCATTCCGGAATCCAATGCTTTCAGAACATCCTCCACCCCCATAGAATGCCAATCTTTGGTCATTCTCGATACCTTATTAATATTGATATATATAAAGATTAATCGTGGTGAATGGATGACTGATGTATATTTTAGAAAAAAGAGATACAAGAAGACATCCAGCTCTTCTTTTTCCATCGTCCTA
>QMZG01000062.1 GCA_003663045.1 Candidatus Altarchaeales archaeon | reverse complement strand
CGCTTGGTAGATGCCGCAGCAGAAAGCAAGGTGGGTTGTATTGTGGGCGTAAATAAATCTGATGTTTCAAATACAAGGAATGTAAAGATCCTGACTGAAAGATGATCTTTCTTTTTTATTTTTTTTTATTTTATTTTTCTGCTATGTTTTATATTCTTGTTTCTACATTATAGTTGGTTGTAAAATGTACCTCGATGACATAGAGAGCACTAAGGATATTGAGATTCCCAAAGATCCTATTGATAGGGTAATTGGACAATCAAGGGCGGTAGAAAAGGTAAAGATTGCCATAAGACAGAGGAGACACCTTCTTCTCGTTGGTCCCCCTGGGATTGGAAAGAGTATGTTGGCTCAGGCTTTGGCTTTGCATTTACCAAAACCCAAGGAAGAGATTCGTGTGGTTCATAATGAAAAGAATCCCGAAAGACCAATAGTTGAGATAGTGACTAAGGATGTACTGGAAAATGAGAAAAGGGAGGAATGTCCAAGTGGATTAATTGTTACACCAAGAGAGGTGCCTTTTTTTGTAGCAGAGCAATTGGGCTTCAGATGTTCTGCCTGTGGAGCCATTAGCAGCGACAAAGAGGCAATATGTCCCAATTGTGGCAGTAATAAATATGGTCATGTGAGATTCAACAGGGAATTCTCTCCTTTTGGTGACATAATAACCGAGATATTTGAGATAGGATCAATGAGGCCGGAAAGGGAGGTGCAAACAACGAGGATTGGTAGTGAGGGGAAGGAGAGTATTTTGATTTATAAAAAGATTGGTGGTGAAAAGATTCGAGTCATTGACAGAGATTCTCTTGCTTCTAATAGAATTAAGAAGAGAAAAAAGGTTATAGTTCCCATAAACAGGATTCCCTTTGTTCACGCCACGGGTGCTTCTGAAACAGAGTTGCTTGGTGATGTTCGTCACGATCCCTATGGGAGTCACCCGGAGATAGGAACCCCAGCCTATCTAAGGGTAATTCCCGGGGCAATACATAGCGCCCATGAAGGCGTTTTATTTATTGATGAATTGCCCCATATGCAGTATCTACAGAATTTTATCCTAACCGCCATGCAGGAAAAGAAATTTCCCATCGTGGGGAGGAATCCTCATTCTGCTGGTGCTTCCGTCAAAGTAAGTGATGTGCCTTGCGATTTTATCTTTGTTGGAGCATGTAATATTAATGATATAGGTAAAATTCTGCCCCCATTAAGATCAAGGATTCTTGGTTTTGGTTATGAAATCCTATTGGAGACCACTATGCCAGATAATGAGGAAAATAGGATAAGGCTTGCCCAGTTTGTGGCTCAGGAGGTAGAGATCGATGGTAGGATACCCCCAGTCAGTAGGGAGGGCATAGAGGAGATTATAAAGGTGGCCAGGGAGAGGGCATTATCAATAGACAACGTAAGGGGACATTTAACCCTGAGGCTCAGAGAGCTGGGGGGTTTGATTAGGCTTGCTGGAGACTTGGCAATATTAGATGAATCCGAATTTATAGAGAAGAGTCATATTAAGAGAAGCCTTGCCGAGGCAAAACCCATAGAATACCAGATAAAGGAACGTTATGGCTCCCTCTGGAAGGGGGCTAGTAAGGACAAGGGCCTTGGCTTAGATTATGGTGGTGGGGAGGGATATAGATGATGTGGGAGGGGGGTCATTTCCTGTATTCTTAGTTTTCCAGACGAGAACTATATAGTTCAGTAAAAGGTCTAAAACAATTTTGTAATAGGTCTGTAATTTCAGGGTTTCTGGACTTTGATTTTCCATGATGCCGGGATTTTATCGCCCTGATTTCGCAGACCTTCACAGGGCACTCTGGTGGCACTTTGGAAATGGCTCTGGAGAGGTAATTTATATACAGAATGTGATAAGTTAACTGCAACAGGATGACTCAATTTAACGAAACGGTGAGTAAACAACTGCACCCCAAACTTAACCTATTCAACACCAGTCCAAATCTCAACAGAAGGAATAAGTTATTCTCAGACAATAAAAATTGACACAACACCACCAACAATCTCAAACAAAGCAATTAACGACACTGAAATCTATGCATAGCAGTTGATATAGTAAAGCAGATCCCGAGTTTTACATAATCTGCAACAAAACCAATCCGTGTAATATAACATTAGAAGGACAATACAACTGGACTTCTGTGCGGGTTAATGACACAACAAATAATCAAAATTCCACCGCTGTTACTTTGAATTGGGCTGTTGTTACTACAACATCGATAACCACGACAACCAGCACATCTACATCTACGCTACAACATCGATAACAACGTCTACAATTATTACAACGACAATCACTACTACAATACCTACAAGCACATCAACCAGCACATCTATAGCCACAATACCCGGGACTACAACTACTACATCCACCTCAACAACTACAACCACTACATTACCACTTACTACGACAACTACCACTGTAACAACAACCACAACGATAATCTGGCCGTGTGATCTCCCTGGAGATTATCCAACTTGTGGAGAGGTAACCTTAGAAGAAGTAGTGGACTTTATAAACCTCTGGGTACAGGGTCAGGCAGATTTAGGGGATGTGGTAAATCTGATAAATGCCTGGGCAGAGGGCCCAGTCTGTGAACTTCCAGGAGATTATCCACCATGTGGAGAGATAACTCTTGAGGAAGTTGTTGATTTTATAAACCTGTGGGCACAGGGTCAGGCAGAATTGGAGGACGTGGTAAATCTTATAAATGCATGGGCAGGGAGTTGATATGGATGGAATTCGATAAGGGGTATTATGGAGTAATACCCCATACTTTCGCCAGCCTTTCTTAAAGGCTGTGATCAACCTGTCTGCAGGTTGATTTGATTAATGCCTGGGCGGAATATGGATGAAAAAAGTTAGGCACTACATTTCTCACCATCTTTCCATCTTTTATACTTGCATACTTACATATTTACCTATTATTTGAAATTATGTTAAAATGAATGTAAAAGATCTGCAACCAAATTCGGCAGTGGATGTTTTGGAGTTAGAGGTTATAGAGGTAGAGGAGCCCAGAGAGTTTATAAACTTCAGGGGAACTGGAAGGGTAGCAAATGCTAGGGCAAAGGATGAAAGTGGTGAGATAAAACTTACCCTCTGGAATGAGCAGATAGATAAGGTAAAGTCGGGAGATAAAGTAGTTATAGAGAATGGTTGGGTAAAAGAATTTAGAGGGGAACTCCAAGTAAGTACTGGCAGGTTAGGAAAACTTACTGTTGCCGAGAAGTAAGAAGTAGAAATAGAAGGATGGAGGATAAATTAATTGTAGTGACCGTATTGGGAAAGGATAAAAGAGGGTTGGTGGCAGGTATTACAGAAAAACTAGCAGATGTTAATATTAATATTGTGGATATAGAGCAGAGCGTAATACGTGGCTTATTCTCAATGTTCATGTTGATTGACTTAGAAAATTCTACTGTTGACTATGAAGGAGTTAAGAGAATATTGAGGGATTGCTCTGATAATCTAGATGTAGATATAACAACGATCCCTTTTTCTGAATACAAAAAGAAGATTGTACCAAAGAGGAGGAACATACAAACCCTTACGATTTTGGGCTTAGATAAGCCCGGTATTGTTGCTGGGATATCCAGAACTATGTCAAATCTGGGGATAAATATAGAACATATAAAGATGATCGCCCGTGGTGAATTACTTGCTATGGAAATGTCTGTAGATCTTGGAGAAACAGATAAAGAAAAATTAAGAGAGGGATTAAGAAAGGTGGGGGATGATGTGGGTGTAGATATAGTAGTTCAGCCAGAGGACATTTCCAGATGGAGAAAACGCATGGTTGTTTTTGATATGGATGGCACCATCATAAATTCAGAAATCATTGATGAATTGGCAAAATCTGCGGGGGTAGGAACAGAGGTGGCAGAGATAACAGAAAGGGGGATGGAGGGTAAGGTAGAATTTAAAGAATCTTTGAGAAAGAGGGTGGCAATGTTGAGAGGGCTTCCTGTAAGTGTCCTTGAAAATATTAGAGATAATATGAAACTAACCCCCGGTTCTGAGGAATTGATTAGAACATTGAAGGGGATGGGTTTTAAATTAGCCCTCATCAGTGGCGGATTTACCTACTTTACAGACGAATTAAAAAATAAATTGGGTTTTGACTATGCCTATGCCAATGAGCTCGTTATAAGGGATGGGAAATTAACTGGTGAAATATCTGGAGATATTATTGATTCTAAGAAAAAGGCAGAGATTCTTGAGGAATTGATGAAAAAGGAAAATATTTCCAGGGAGGAGGTGGTAGCGGTAGGTGATGGAGCAAATGATCAGATCATGTTAAAGAATGCAGGTCTTGGGATTGCATTTAACGCCAAAGAGGTTCTGAAAAAGGTAGCAGACGGCAGCATTACTAAAAATAATCTGAAGGGATTGATATATTGCTTAGGTGTGAATGAGAGGTATTTGAAGAGTGGTGAGAATAAGTAGAGTTGTAGTGCCTAACTTTATTTCTCTATGTCCCTATCTGCACCGCCTCTTTGATCCCCTTCAAAGTAGCAATCGCAGATAAAACAGCAAGATAACTCGTCTTTGGATTTTCTGGGCACGAGAGATTTTCTACTTTCACATTAAATTCCCCAAAATCCCCCCTCACTTTAATTTCATGAATATTTTTATCCACAGAAGGATCTGCAATTATCTTCAATTTTGTCTTATCCAAACCAATTCCCGCCAAACTCAATGTAGATGCGACATTCACATTTTTTGGGTATTTTCTCACACCTTCTCTGGCGGTGCCCTCATAAAGAATAGTCTCCTTATCCACATCAACATCCAGGCTCTTGGGATTCTTTCTCGTTGTAAGCATAACGGAATTGATCTTTGCCATATTTGCGGACTTTAAACCATCTACCCCCAAAATTGCCCCAGAGGGGATATAGACCTTCAGATTCTTTTCTTCTGCGATCCTTTTCATTCTCTCAAATAAAATATCCTCTGTAAATGCCCCGACACTCATAATCATAAGATTTTTTCCAGATTCCAGAATTTTTATTCCGTAGTGCCTAACTGCGTCCTGAGAGGCCGATTCTACCACGAGGTCGATGTCCTTATCTTTCAGTATATCTTCAATTCTACTAATGACTACTGGTTTGGATTTTAATTCCCTCTCGAGAGCAGCCGCCCTTTCGGGATCTATATCAAATAAAGCAACCAGATTAAATCCCTGTTCTTTATCAATAGCCCTTGCTATTGCTCCCCCAATATTGCCACAACCAATTATAGCCAGATTCATTTCTTCCTCATCAACAAAAATCCAGACTTTATTAAGATAAAGGTAACAAAGACCATAAATACTAGGAAAAGGATGCGAACGCTTGAAACTGGTCTAATCTCTAGAATCTTTTGGATATCTGTTCCATAGCCTTCCCCAATCCTTTCTAAATATTCTGAAATCCCCCTCTTATGACCCGCACCAACCACCGCCAAGATTTTAGCACTAGGATTTTCTTTCTGAATTCTATGAAGTGTATGGGCCATATACCGGTCTCTCTCATCCACCAGAACCTTATAGGTATTGGGAATCTCTTTCTTTAGTCTATCCATAATAATATCCAGGTTTTCTTTCCCTAAAATTCCCTCAATATTACTATTAAGTAATCTAGAAACAAGTTCTAAGTTATCTCCTCTGGAAAGGAGCAAATGAACGATCTCCCTCAGGGGAACCCGCATTAATCGATTCATAGTAATCTCGATATCCCTGTCAATAAGTGCTATCCTACTGCCAGAATTCTTTGCAGAAACGATCGCTGCGCACATGTCAGATCCAGGATAAATGCCGTACTTCTCACCCAACTCTTTCTGAATCAAAGCCAGAACGCCCTCTAAGAATACAGGAAATGACCCCCCTCCCACCAAAGAAACTATCAAATCCTT
Organism: Candidatus Altarchaeales archaeon; assembly: GCA_003663045.1. Lineage (GTDB taxonomy): Archaea > Altiarchaeota > Altiarchaeia > IMC4 > QMZM01 > QMZG01. Next base: position 735 of record QMZG01000062.1, on the reverse strand, counting down.
AAAAGAAACCCTTCTTTGATAGGATTTTGGATTAAAACCCACATCCTCAAGGGCACGAAATCTCTTTAAATCTAATTCTACGGCCACCACATCTGGCATCTCTTCAGATATGGCTGTTCTAACCTCCTCCACACTCCTACTCAGAATATGTCCGGTACCAATAATCCTTATAACCATCTCATTACGATTTTTATACTCTTCTTTACATAATTAAACTATAAACTATACTTAATTGGAGGGTAATAAAATGAGTAAGAGACTCTCACAATTCTATGGAATGGATATCTATACAGAAAAGGCAGAACATGTAGGTAAGGTAGAGGATGTTATCCTAAATTTAGAAAAGGGAGAGATAATGCGTCTCAGTTTAAGATCCTTTAAAGCCAGAACACTACCCAGCGAGGACGTGAGAAGGATAATCCTGGAGGAAAGCATTGGTTATAATGATGTAGTGAGGGTAGGTGACATAATAATCTGTAAGAAAAATCCAAAGACAGAGGGAAAAAAGATAAAAAAGAAGGCAACTAAGGACTAATTAGTAGCCAATAAAATACATTTCATGAATCTTCTTGTTCTATTCAATTTTCGGGGTTCACATTAAAACAAAAGTTATTTGGACTGAAATAACGGCATAAACCAAGAGACTGCGGCTTAAAACACCGCATTTGGATTTATCTTTAAAACGATGAGATTTCTGCAGGCTTCCTGCACTCTATCAGATGATATTAAAACGAT
>QMZG01000061.1 GCA_003663045.1 Candidatus Altarchaeales archaeon | reverse complement strand
TAGTTGACCACATAATAGACATCATCAAAAAAGTAAAACCAGTAAACAAGTATCCACCGGAACTACAAATCTTTAAACCAGAAGATACAAAACCCTTTGAAGAGTTGGATGAATATGGAGAGTACTCTCTTGATTTTATCCTTCCTGTGGTTGAATTGATCATGATCCAAGAGAAAACAAATTACCCTACAGGAACTATGAATCTAAGGGTTTTTGAGAAATTTAGATACGAGCATGAAGATATCTTCGCTGTTGTAAGTGCGGCAACTTTTAGATAGATTTCATCTTCCCCTCAGAATACCCCTCCCGGCCAATATCCCGGTAGCTGCTGCATTAACGATATCCCTGGAAAGACCGGCACCATCCCCAGCGGCAAACAGATTCTTTACAGAGGTCTCCATATTTTTATCTACAGAGACCTGGGTGGCGTAAAACTTGATTTCTGGGGCATAAAGTAAAGTGGAATCAGAAGCCACCCCGGGGATTACTTCATTCAATTTTTCAAGACCCTCAAGGATGTCTGTAACAATCCTGTGAGGCAAAGCCATGGAAATGTCGCCGGGGGTGACATCTCTCAGGGTATTCTGAACCGGATTCTGAAGTATCCTTTCCCTATGAGATCTCCTTCCCCTTCTCAGATCTCCTATCCTCTGAAGGATTGGCTCTCCACCACCAATGGTGGTGGCTAATTTTGCTATAGATTTCCCGTATTTGATAGTGTTTTCAACGGGCTTGGTTAATGTCACACGGACCAGGAAGGCAAAATTGCTGTTATTGGATTTTTTATCTGTCCGTGAATGTCCATTGACTCCGACAAAGCCATCATAATTTTCTTTAACTACGAAGCCCTCGTGATTCATGCAGAATGTTCTTACAAAATCATCATAGGTCCTCGTCCTGATATGAAACTTCGGGTCCCTATTGATTTTTACTACTGGATCCATGATTATGGAAGAGACCTCCACCCTGACGCCAACATCAATGGGTCCAAATTTTGCTTTAATCTTATGCTTATCTATCAATTTATTCAACCATGGAGCACCTATCCTCCCCGGAGCTATAATGACATATCTGGCTTTAATTTCCTTTCCATTCTTCAACCTAACCCCTTTGCAAACGCCATCTTTGACAAGAACATCCTCCACCCTGGTTTGAAGAAGAAATTTAATCCCATTTTTTCTTAGATATTCCGCAAATCTTTCAATTACCCTTGGTGCCCTATCGGTGCCGATATGTCTCTGTGGGATCTCAATGAATTTGACACCAACTGAGGCAGCTTTTCTCTTCAATTCGGTGACCCCCTTTTTATCTCTGCCGTATATCCTCTTTGGAGTACCAAATTTCAGAAGTGTCTTATCCACTTCATCTATCAAATCCCAAGCCAATCTTTCATCCTTGGTCAAAGAAGTGAGATCACCACCAACATCTGGTCTCAGGTTTAGAGTACCGTCAGAAAAGGTTCCTGAGCCACCTACGCCACACATTATATTACAAGGGGTACAGTGAGCACACTTTATGGTCTCACCCATAGGACATTTCCTATTTTTGATATCCTTACCCTCATCGATAATTAGAACACGAATATTTTTTTCCTTTAGAAGCTCGTGTGCCGCAAACATACCAGCAGGTCCCGAACCAATGATTACCACATCATAACTCTGTTTCACCATATTGACCTATATACTTATAGAATAGAAATATAAAACTGTCTTGGTTTGTGATCATACCTTGGGCACTACAATCTTCCCACCCTCATCCCCTATCTCCTCGGTAGATCCATGGAGATAGAGATATGCAGTCAAGGCAGAAAATATGGCATCTATCTCATCCTTGGTGAGAATCCTCTTCTGTATATCACCCCACAAACCAGAATTCATCAAATTCTTCTGCATATTCCTCTCATTTTGATCGTAAAAACCAAGAATCTTTCCAGAACCGGTGGCAAAGACCTCAATCACCTTGAAATTTTCCTTTCTCAATTTCTCTGCCAACTCTGTTCCCCTTTTTGCCAAGATCTCCATTCCACCAAGCGTTACTGGTAAAGCACCATAATTATGAAGTTCATCATCGCACTTTCTGTTCACACCAGAAAATGTCAATGGGGCATCGATAGCAATTAAATTGGGATTAACCTCTTTGATCTTTTCCATAATTTCAGAATCAGAATTAAGAAGGGATGTGGTTACAATCTTTTTATTATCTTTGATTTCAAGAACACAGAATCCAGTATCGTTCTTGGGATTTCCTGCGAGATCTATACCTATGAGTTTCATTCTCAGATTTCATTTCCTCCTAAACTCGGTATAACCACATTTTCCGCAGTTATCTCTGTCATGATGATGTGCCATAAAGACCCCTTCACCACACTTTGGACAGGATTTATTCTTTCTCTTTATCGTATCCCCCAACTCATATAACTTCCATTTTTGGGATTTATATTTTTTTACCTTGGGTTTCCTCTCCTTCTTTGTTTTTGCCATTTTATTTCTCACCAGATTTTTCTTTCTTTACTTCAATCTCATTTCCCTTCTTTTCCTCTACCCCAAAATTCTTCTTTATTCTGTGTCTTGGCTCTACCTTCATACTCTCCTCATCTTTATATACCTTTGCATATCCCCCAGCAACCCTGCCTCCAAATGTTGATCTTATACTATCCACTATCGTTAACTTATCTTTTGAATTTAGTACAGAGATTAATTTCTTTCTTACCTCTTTTATGCTGGGAGTAGCACCTTCATATAGTATCCTAAATTTTATCTCCTTCCTATTCAACAATGGATTCTCTTTTTCATTCAATATCTCAATTTCCATTTTTCACAACCTATCATGAATTCAACCCTAATTAAACTTTCTCTTTTACTTCATCCTTTCTAAGATTTTTTCTACCTTTTTCTTAATATTATCATTAACCTCAACAACAACTATGCCTTCGTCTGGTTGACCATACAAAACCAATGTATTTGGAGGCGAAAGATTAATCGCAACTAATGTAATTAGATCCTCTTCACCATCCACTACGATCTTTGTTCTCACTTCTGATGCAAGTGCCTCACCAATAGCTTTAAATGCATCCTGGCTGAGATGACCACTGGGATTTTTTATATGAATTTCATTGGCATGAAATTTTTTGATTACCTCCGGGATTTCAATCTTAACCCTCTTGATCCTACCATCATAGACACAAATCTCTGGCAAGATTTTTCTCTCTAAGAGGGACTCCGTTGTTTTATCGCCAACCGAGATAATATACTTGGAGGTCAGGGAATCGTGAATCTCATCCAGATTTGAAACTAATCTTCCCAGGGGTTTTTTAAGTTTTTTTCTTAGATATTTAGGTAATACCAGATCATGTTTCATTATCTACCTATCTCACCTTCATTGCATATTGCCCCGGAGTCTTTATGTCCATCCTCTTGGCGATTTCTGACTTCTCTGGGTCAATTATGCAAAGATAGCCGCTCCAATACTGCGAGGTTGGGGTCTTGCAGACTGGACAGATTTCCTGTTCTGTTATCCTGTGGCAATTTTTACATGCTCTCATTTTTTCTTACGCTCTTTCTTATGTCTCTTTTCCTTTTTAACCTCTTTCTCTATTTTTTCGCCTTTTCCTTTTTCTTTCCTCCTTTTCTCCTCTAACCACTCCAATTTTCCAAGATATGGTTGTCTCATAGTAAGTCCGATCTTAGAGTCAGAAAACTTACTCTTTAGACTTACCGTAACTATCCTTGCCCTTACCTTATCCCCTTGCTTTAGTATCTTCTTCGTTTCTTTTCCTACCAGCATGGAATTCTTCTGATCGTAGCTCATAAAATCCTCAGTAACCTGTGAGATATGAATCAAACCATCCATTGGACCAAAATTTACAAATGCTCCAAATTCAGTAATCTCTATTACGGTACCTTCCACCACCTCATTTATCACGGGCTGGTAAACAAGTATGTCGAAGGTAGCATTGTAATAGATAGCACCATCACCCATAATGATCTTTCCTTCACCAATTTTATCCACATCGATTACTGTCAGAATTATACCGAGATTCTTATCAATCCTCCCAGCTACTGTATTCTCAAATTCTGAAACTATGGCCTCTTTCAAATCCTCATCAAACCTCCTTGGAGGTATCCTCACCATATCCTCAACCGTCAATATTTTATACATCCTCTCAAACCCTTACACGAATAATAGAAACAATTGAATAAAATATTTAGTTTTCTTAACATAAAAAAGAGAGATATAAAAGAATATAAGAGGGGATAAAATATATGTTGAATCAGTAAAACTCCAGCCTGTTTCTCCCACGCATTACAATGACTGGAATATGTACCTCTTTTAGTCTTTTTTTTAATTCTTTATCATTTGTACATACTACAACATTGGGTTTATTTTCTACCGCGAAATTTATCATGAATTCATCAACCCCGGATTGACTCTGGATCTTTTTTACACTCTTTTTCTCAACCAACTGTATGGCAACCTGTGCAGCAATCTTTTCCTTTCCTTTGGAATTACTTAATCCCCGAAGTTCCTCAAGAACATTGGAGGGTATAAAAATTTCATGAGATTCCGGTATTAACCTTTCAATTTCCTGAAATATATCTATTTTGTATACGTATGGGATCATCAGGAAATTTGTGTCCAGCAACACCTTGATCATTTTAGCCCTTTATAACACCGTAACCAATCAGGCGCCATCTGGCACCAATCCTTCTACTTATGGCTACATTGCTACCCTCCTCGGCACATACTGGAAGTTTAAGTGTCATCTCCCCCTTCTTGGGATTGGTAACAATCCCAACCGTGATCGCACTTCCAATACTCAACATCAAGGGCTCTGACCTTTTTAGGGGTTTTATTGTAACATCCTCTTTACTTCCAAGCAATTTTTTAAATAGTTTAATCTTCAGCCTCAATTTATCCCTCACCTCCGGTAGTTTTCCCGGATATCCAACCACATTTCCCGAAAGATTGTCAGACTTGGTGAGATTGGGGTCCAATTCCGTCCCCAGGGCTACTAAACCACCTGGGTGCACCTCATCCACTGAAACACCACTTGCATTCAAACTCACTATCTTGCTCCTTATGGGGTTATATACCTTCTTCTTTTTTACACCGGGACGGAATTCTACCATGTCACCAAGCTTAAATTTCCCCCGAATTAATGAACCTCCAACCACACCACCCTCTATATCGTCTATCTTTGTTCCCGGCTTATTTATGTCAAAGGATCTCGCTACATACATAATTGGGTCTTTTGTTATGTCTCTTTTAGGTGTGGGTATGCTCTTCTCTATAGCTTGGATTAAGACATCAATATTGGCATTATAATGTGCAGCAATGGGAATTATCAAAGAATTCTCGGCAATAGTCCCTTTAATAAATTCCTTGATCTCATGATAATTTTTTATTGCATCCTCTTTCGAAATTAGATCTACCTTATTCTGTGCTATGACAATATTCTTTATACCCAAGATTTCTAGGGCCATTAGATGTTCAGCGGTCTGCGGCTGTGGACAGGGCTCGTTCGCCGCAATAACCAGAACTGCACCATCCATTATCGCCGCTCCAGAGAGCATAACAGCCATTAAGGTCTCGTGTCCGGGGGCATCGACAAAGGAAACCTTTCTCAGAAATTCTGTCTTTGAACCACACTTGGGACATATATCACTGGTACAATAACAGCTGGGTTCATCACATTTTGGACATTTATAAAAACTACAGTCGGCATATCCAAGCCTTATCGAGATCCCCCTCTTTATCTCCTCACTATGTCTGTCAGTCCATACACCAGAAAGGCTACTTGTGAGTGTTGTCTTTCCATGGTCCACATGACCCACTAAACCTATGTTGATTTCAGATTGTTTAGAGGGGGGTTTCCTCCCACTTTCTAAACCACTCAAATCTTCCTTCCGAAAATTTGACGACTGGAATGTTTTTGGTGAACTCATTGATTTAACCTCCTCCTAAATAGTGCAATTAAGCTGATGAATATCCATCCTTTTCTTCTTTTGATTTCTTTGCTTTAGATCTTTTAGCCTTGGGTTTTTCATCAGATGGTTTTTCCCCCGCCCCCTTTTCTTTAATCTCTTCCTTCTTCTCCTTAACAGGGGTCTCGGTTTTCTTTTCCTCGACCTTCAAACCAAGCAGCTCCACTATACTCTTCTTAGCCCTCTTAACTACTTTGGTATTAATCTGAACTATATCTTCATCAATTCTTTCCCCCCTCACTCTTTTTCTCTTTCTTACATCTCTCCTTGGCTTATAACCCACACCCGATCTCATCAATATCCTTGGTTTTTGTGTTCCATGAACACCCTTCTTCATAGGAAAACCAGACTTATCACTACCTCCAGTTATCTTTAAAGTATAACCAGTCAGACCCACTATTGAACCATCAAATTCATCCCCTATCTTCAAATTTCTAAGCCTTGCAGCCTTCTCATCCTTGATCTCTCTCTGATAAGATCTTCCAGATTCCTGGTCCGAGATTACTACCTTGAATTCCATTTTCAAAAATACAAATACAACTACTGGTTTTTAAATATTCGAATAGGTGCATAAAAATAGACCCATCTGCTACTACTGATTTTATAGTGTATTACTGCAACACTGAAGACATTGGGGTATAATGGCCACTTTTATATCCTGTTCCTTTCCATTCTATTTCTCATTATTAATAAAGAAATCCATATGTATACCCATAATATAAGGTTTT
>QMZG01000060.1 GCA_003663045.1 Candidatus Altarchaeales archaeon | reverse complement strand
CTTAAAAATGTTTTTATTTTTTGCGAAGCAGGGCTAAATGTGGCGAAGCCACTCGGTGGCAACCCCTTTAAAAATAAGAAGAAATTTCGTTAAAATTTTGTTAGGCGATTTTCGAAGCAATTTCGTAATTTCTTTTTTGTTTTGTGAATTTTAACGAAGGCAACAACATTAAAAATTTTCGGTGGCAACCTCTGAAAGAGGTGGACTCGGAATTGAGCATAACTTGGGTTATTTTTAATTCTATTTAATTCTATTAAAATTCTAATTCTATAAAATTAAAATATTAGAGAATAAAGAGGTTGAAAAATGTTTGGAATATTTCTGATTGTGATTTTGGGGATAATAATTGTCCTGGCTGTAATTATTGTATATTACTACAACAGGATTGTGGTTCTTGGGAATAGGATTGATAATGCGTGGAGTCAGATTGATGTGCAGCTGACAAAAAGGGCGGATTTAGTTCCAAATCTTATGAAAACTGTAGAAGCATATATGAAGCATGAGCAGAAGGTACTTACCCAAGTAACGGAGGCGAGAGCGGCAATGGTCAATGCAAAGGGTATTGAAGAGAGGGCAAGGGCTGGAAATATGCTCGAAGGTGCTTTGAAAACCCTTTTTGCCGTGGCGGAGAATTACCCCACACTTAAGGCCAATGAAAACTTTTTGAGGTTTCAGGAGGATCTGACAGATATTGAAAATAAAATAGCTTATACCAGACAATTCTACAACGACTCCGTTCTGTTCTACAACAATATGATAAAAACCATCCCAGGGATGTGGTTCGCTTCCCTGATGAACAGAAGAGAGAAGCCTTATCTGGAGACGCCAAAGGAGAAGAGAAGGGTTCCAGAAGTAAAGTTTGATGTCTGATTTTGGAATGGAAAAAATATCCTTTTATGACCAGATCGACAGGAACAAGAGGAATTCATATCTTTTAATTTTTTTCATATTTATAATTCTAATAGGATTCGCATGGATTATTGCCCAAATCTATGATCCTGGATTGACATTCATTATCCTAATCCTCGCAATAATATTTTCCATATTCTATACCTGGGGGACCTATAATTATTCTGACAGAATCGCTTTAGCTTCTGTAAATGCAGTTCCTGCGGATGACCCAAAATATAAACACCTGAGAAATCAGGTTGAGGGCTTAGCCCTGGCGGCGGGTCTTCCAACACCAAGGGTTTATGTAATGCCTTCACAGGATATAAATGCCTTCGCCACGGGAAAGGACCCCGAGCATAGTGTGATCTGTGTAACCACTGGTGCATTGGAAAAATTAAATAACTCGGAACTGGAGGGTGTCCTTGCTCACGAGATGACTCACATCGCCAATTATGACATCCGCTTCGTCACCCTTGTTGCGGTAATGGTTGGTATAGTTGCCATAGCGAGTGAGATCTTCCTCAGGAGCATGTGGTTTAGCAGGGGAGGGAGAAGGGGCAAAGGCAATGCATTGATCCTGATCCTTGGAATAATTCTCGCAATTCTCGCCCCAATTATCGTAAGATTAGTACAGTTATCAATTTCCAGAAAGAGGGAATTCATGGCAGATGCCGGTGCAGTTCAATTAACGAGATACCCCGGAGGCTTGATTTCTGCGTTAGAAAAGATAAAGGCAGCATATGCGGGAGGTGCGAAGACCAAGGTTAATCCAGCTGTAGCCCCAATGTTCTTTGCGGATCCCATCAGGAAAAGGATGGTTAATATGTTTAATACGCATCCACCCATTGATGAAAGGATCAAGATTTTGAGGGCCATGTAGTATCGGAATTTTTTACGATTTTAATTATTCAATCTAATTATTAAAATTAGATGGTGTGTTTAGAATGAATCCTTATAAAGAAATTCTCAACCTAATTAATGAACAGGAGGAATGGCGCAGCAATTGCCTGAATATGATCGCCAGTGAGAATCTCACATCGTTAGCGGTTAGAAGAGCGATATCCTCAGATTTTGGTCATAGGTATGCTGAGGGTCTCCTTGGTGGGAAGATCGATGATCTGCAGGTATTTGACAGATTCTATCAGGGAACAAAGATCTTTGATAAAGTGGAGGCAATAGCCATGAAATTCTCTGAGAAATTATTTCAGGCTGAACATGCTAATCTCGTTCCAGTTTCCGGTGCCGTTGCAAATCTGGTAACATATCATGCATTGGCAGAATATGGTGACAAAATCTCCGGTTTAAGCATTCCCTGTGGGGGGCATATCTCTCACAGTAGGGTAAGTGTCGCGGGGGTAATTGGTCTGAGGGAAATCTCCTATCCCTTTGATAATGAAGAGATGAATATAGATGTTGATAAAGCAAAAGAACTACTTCTGAGGGAGAAACCAAAGATAATGATCTTCGGAGGCAGCTTGTTCTTATTTCCACATCCATTAAATGAATTAAGAGAAATTGCCAATGAAATCAACGCCGTTATGATGTACGATGGAGCCCACGTCTTAGGATTGATCGCTGGGGGGAAATTTCAAAAACCATTTGCTGAGGGGGCGGATATACTTACCTCATCCACTCATAAGACATTCCCTGGACCTCAGGGTGGTGTGGTTTTCTGTAAGGAAAAATTCAAGGAAAAGATAGATAATGCCGCATTTCCTGGCTTGATGAGCAATCATCACCTGCATCATGTAGTTGGATTTGCAGTAGCATTAGCAGAGATGATGGAATTTGGAAGGGAATACGCAGAACAAATAGTGAAGAATTCGAGGGTTTTGGCCGAGACGCTCTATGAACTGGGCTTCGACGTTCTCTGTGAGCATAAGGGATTTACTCAATCACACCAGATAGCTGTGGATGTCTCGAGGATCGGCGGTGGAAGAAAAATAGTAGAATCATTTGAAGATGCAAATATCATCATCAATAAAAATCTCCTCCCCTGGGATTCATTAGAAAAAACCGGAAATCCCTCTGGAATTAGGATTGGAACACAAGAGGTAACGAGAATTGGAATGAAAGAATCCGAGATGAAGGAGATTGCAGAATTTATGAAGAGAATCGCCATAGATGGTGAAAAACCGGAAAAAGTTAAAGAGGATGTTATAGCTATGAAAAAGGGTTTTAATAAAGTACATTATTGTTTTGATGACTAATGATTCTTCTCAGCCAAATAATCAAAATCCTCGCTTTTTACGCTTTAGTTCTTAAATATTATCCCAATACTACTGGAGTATTCCCTGAAGGATATAAAATGCCCAAGATTAGCGTTGAGATCCCGCAACATATTTTAGATGACTTGAATGAGCATATCGGTGATGATAAGAAATTTGTAAATCTGTCAGATTCCATAAGAACTGCCTGTAGAAAGATGCTGGATATGATGGATGAGATCGACAGAAGACACGGAAGGCTAAAGGATTTATCAAAGAAAAAGAGAAGATCAAGATGAGGATATGTAGAGAATTCTATTTTGATGCCGCCCACTCCCTTCCTGATTATAAAGGAAAGTGTAAGCAGTTGCATGGGCATACCTATAAACTAGAGGTGATTGTAGAAGGTAATATAGGGAAGGATGGGATGCTCATGGATTTTAACGAGTTAAAGGAAATTGTGAATTCCAATATCTTGGAAAGACTGGATCATGGAGATTTGAATGAGATATTTGATGTTCCGACCGCTGAAAATATTGCCTCTTGGATCTTTAGGGAATTAAGGAATAAGATTCCAGTATATTCTGTAAGGTTGTGGGAGGGAAAAGATAAGTGGGTTGAGGTATGTAAAGAGAGTGAAGAATGAAGAGAGCAATTTGTTTACTGAGTGGTGGGGTTGATTCTGCTGTCGCATCGGCAATAGCAAAAGATCATGGCTATGAAATCTATGCCATAACATTTGACTATGGACAAAGACATAAAAAGGAAATTGAATGTGCAAAAAAATTGGCAGAATTTTTTAGGGTAAGAGAGCATAAGATTTTTAGGATCGATCTGAATGAGATCGGAAATTCAGCCCTAACATCAAATAAAAAAATTCCAGAAAGGGGGATAGAGGAGATAAAAAATTCACGCCAGATTCCGGAAACTTATGTGCCAGCAAGAAACACAATAATGCTTTCTTTTGCTTTAGCATATGCAGAGGTTAAAGGAGCGGATGCTATTTTTATAGGGGCCAATTGTATTGACTATTCGGGATATCCAGACTGCAGGCCAGAATACTTTAAAAAATTTCAGGAAATGGCAGATCTGGCAACCAAGATGGGGGTAGAGGGCAGAAAGATTAGAATTGAAACCCCTGTTATAGAAATGAATAAAGCAGATATCATAAAGAAGGGATTTGAACTCGGGGTTCCCTTCCAATACACATGGAGTTGCTATCGAGGTGGAGAAAAAGCCTGTGGGAAATGTGACAGCTGTGTCCTGAGATTGAATGGATTTAAGGAGGCTGGTTTTAGGGATCCTATTGAATATGAGAATGAAATTCAGAATCAATGAGATCTTTCAGTCAATTCAGGGGGAAGGTCTAATGGTCGGAATTCCAATGAATTTCATTCGTTTCTGTAGATGCAACAGAAACTGCCTGTGGTGTGACACAGATTTTGAGGATGGGAAGGAAATGGAAATTACAGAGATAATTGACAAGCTAAACGAGAGTCTTCCTTGGGTATCTCTGACCGGTGGTGAACCCATGTTAGAGGAAAATTTAGCACATATGATCAGAAGATTAAAGACCGAAAATTTCAAAATTTTACTCGAAACTAATGGCACCCTCTTCAATGAGGAGGTATTTTTGCTGTGCGACTTTGTCTCAGTAGATCTAAAAGGGCCCTCCAGTGGAAATGAGGGTTACAATGAATACACCCTTTCCTATTGTCTGAAGAATCCAGAAAAGACTCAACTCAAGGTGGTTATTCAGAATGATGGAGATTTAAATTTTTTTAAGAGAGTCTACCAGGATGAGTATCCAAACTGGGTTTTACAGCCGGAATGGAAGAGTATGGATAGATTGGATTATCACAGAATCATAGAAGAATTTCCAAGGGTGAGGATAATCCCTCAGATTCATAAGGTGATGAGAGTGAGATAAAAAATGCAAAACAAAAAACCGAAAATTCTGGAGAATCTGGAAAGGGTTGGCATTGCTAATCTAAGGACTATTGTCATGACCAACTGGAAGGGGAGGAAGTATAATTTTGTTCCCGAGATTGAATTAACTATAGATCTGGACAAAAAAAAGAGGGGTGCACATATGAGCAGATTGATCGAATCCATTACCGAGACCATTGAGGAGGAGATCGAGATAAGACATGGTTCCCTGGAAGAGGTAGAGAGGGACATACTGAAAAGATTAAAGGAGAAACATCCCTACAGGAGGGCACAGATCTCCATGAAGACCGAATTGGTGATTCCTAAAAAAACACCAGAGACGGGAAAGAGGACTATGGAAACATATGATGTCCTTGTAGGAATTTCCCACAATAATGGAATCTACACAAAGATTCTCAGGGTAGAGGTTCTTGGGAATACCGTTTGCCCTCATGCCATGAAAAATAGTAATGGAAAGACTCATATACAAAGAGCGAAGGGGATATTGGAGATCGAGACAGACTACGACAACGAAATTGAATTGGAGGATATGATAGAATGTGTGGAAAAGGCATTTCCTTCGGAGATTTATACCCTATTGAAGACCGAGGATGAACGCCATATTATCCAAAAAATGTTTCAAAATCCAAAGTTTGTGGAGGATGTTACGAGGGAAATTCTCGATAATGCCAAGAAAAAATTCAAAGGCTGCGAAATTCTAGCAAAAACAATAAGTTATGAATCTATACATGGACATGATGTTATTGCCGAAGGCTCTTGTAAAAGTTGAGTTTTTAGTCAGTTTTTAGTCATTAAATCTAATTTATTTGATACCCAAGATTAAAATGATTGGAAAGCAAATTCGTATGGAAAGGATAATTAATAGGGAATCTAGAAAGACCGTAATAGTTCCGATAGATCACGGTGTTTCTGTCGGACCCATACCCGGATTGGAGGATATAGAAAAAACGATTAATGATATTGCAGAGGGAGGGGCAAATGCTGTATTGATGCATAAAGGAATTGTAAGGGCAGGACATAGGGGCTATGGAAAGGATGTTGGTCTAATAGTCCATCTCTCAGCAGGAACCTCCCTCTCCCAATACCCAAATAACAGAGTTCAGGTCACCTCAGTAAAAGAGGCTGTTCGTCTTGGCGCAGACGCTGTTTCAGTACATGTAAATGTTGGTTCAGAGAATGAAAGTGAGATGTTAAGGAATCTTGGAATGGTGGCAGAGAAGTGTAATGAATACGGAATGCCATTGTTAGCCATGATGTACGCCCGTGGTAAAAAAATAGAGAATGAGCACGATGTCAAATACATTAAACATGTGGCGAGAATTGGTGCAGAACTGGGGGCAGATATTATAAAAACAGTCTATACGGGAAATAAAAGGACCTTTAAAGAGGTTATTAATGGCTGTCCCGTTCCCGTTGTAATTGCCGGTGGTCCAAAGATCGATAGTGAGGATGATCTGCTTAGAATGATTGAAGATGCAATGGATTGTGGAGCGATTGGGGTTTCCATTGGAAGGAACATATTCCAGGCCAAAGACAGGGTAGCCATAACTAAAAAGATTTGTAAGATTGTACATGGGGAATAAATTGAGTAGAGTTAAAGAATTTTTGAAACTTGATTGGAGGAAGTTTACAATTCCTGTAATTTTTATAATACTGTTTCTATATGT